>JAUMWL010000106.1:1289-10151 GCA_030529665.1 Coriobacteriales bacterium | reverse complement strand
CCATGGACTTTGAGCGGGCAGCGAAGGCTCGCGACCAGCTGGTGGAGCTCAAGGGCCTTGTGGAGGGCAAGTCGTCCGAGGACGTGATGCGCGCGCTGAAGAAGAACGCCCGCAAGGGCAGCGAGTACGCTCGCCGCCGCCCGTACAGGCGCAAAAAGTACTAGGCAAGCGATGGGGATGCTCCCCTTTGCTTGCCCACCGCTTGCTAGACGCGGCTCGCTATGAGGGCTTCGGCCGTTCGCAACCCATCGGCGGCGGCACTCATGATGCCACCCGCATAGCCAGCGCCCTCTCCGCATGGCCACAGGCCACGGGTGCTCGTTGACTCGCCCTCCTTGGTCCTGACGATGCGAATGGGGGACGAGGAACGTGACTCCACGCTGGTAAGAACGGCGTCCTTTGCGCCAAACCCCGCGATCTTCTTGTCCAGACGCGGTAGGGATGCGCGCAGGGACTCGTGAATGAACGAGGGTAGAACCCTACTCAGCGCGTTACCCCACTGTACCCCACGAGGGTACGTGGGCATCACGGTTCCGGGACCTCCGGACGGCTGGTCCCTCAAAAAGTCTCCCACAAGCTGTGCTGGTGCGGCGTAGGGCGTGCCACTCTCCAGCCCCTCCAAGAAGGCGAGCTTCTCCGACCCAATTTGGAGGTCGAGTCCAGCCAGCACGTCGTTGGGCTTGTAGTCGCTGGGCTGGACGTTTACCAGCAACGCCGAGTTTGCGTTGGTGCCTGCACGGTCGCTTAGGCTCATCCCGTTTGTGACCACGCAGGACTTCTCGCTTGTGGCAGCTACCACATAGCCGCCGGGGCACATGCAAAACGAGTAGACGGATCGGTCGGAAGGAAGATGGTCCACAAGCTTGTATGATGCGGGTCCTAGGGCGGGATGACCGGCATTGCGACCATAGAGCGCCTTGTCTATGGAGCGTTGCAGATGCTCTATGCGAACGCCCATCGCAAAGGTCTTTCTCTCCAGGGCCACGCCTACCTGGTTGAGCAGGGCAAAGACGTCACGTGCGGAATGTCCGCAGGCAAGGACCACGTCGCTGGTGTCTATGCGCGTCTCTACGCCGTCGCGTGCAACAATGACGCCGCGTATGTGCCCGGATTCGATCTGAAGCCCTGTCATGCATGCGTTGAACCACACCTCGCCGCCAAGCTGTTTGATGCGCTGGGCTATGGATTCCACCACGTTGGGCAAGACGTCGCTTCCCACGTGTGGCTTTGCGTCCCACAGAATGCGTCGCTGGGCACCGGCATCCACAAGTGCCTGAAGAATCAGGCGATGCGAGGGACTGCGTGTGCCCGTGCTTAGCTTTCCGTCAGAAAACGTTCCCGCGCCACCAAGTCCAAACTGAATGTTGCTTTCGGGGTTCAGCTCACCGGTCTTTACAAAGTGGTCAACGGATTGCGTGCGTTCTTTTGCGCCTTCGCCGCGTTCCACCAACAAGGGCTCAAGGCCGGCACTTGCAAGCGCCAAGGCGCAAAAGAGCCCGGCACACCCCGCGCCAACCACCACAGGCCGAGGTCCCTTGGCATGAATTGCCTCGGTAGGCAGCTCATACGGCTCAGCTTCGGGCACAATTCGGGCACCTCCACGCGCACCCTGCGCTATGGCCGCCTCGTTTCCTTTTACGCGAACGCGCACGGTAAAGATTACAAGTATGGCTGACCGCTTTCGTGCGTCAATCGAGCGCCTGCGTAGTTCGATGTGCTGTATGTCGCTTTCTCGAATCCCCAGCTTGCGCGCGACTATCTTTCTACATGTATGTAGTTCCCCCGGCTCGGTACCGTCCAAGCGTTGTAAGGGAACGCGAAGATTTGAAACCTCAATCATGACTTAAGCCCCTCTGACGCTGCCAAACCTGCCACAAGCCCGCTTTTCCAGGCCCATGCAAGGTTATACCCACCGCACGGTCCGTCAACGTCCACAGCCTCGCCGCAGACAAACAATCTTGGGATTTCCTTGGCTTCCAAGTTGTGGGGGCGGAGCTGATTGGTAACGATGCCGCCCCGGTGAACCTGCGCGCGGCTTGTCTCGGCTGGGCCCTCCACGGTGTAACACAAGGACTTGGCAAGCATCACGGCCTCTCTTGCGTCCTTAGTAACAGAAAAGAGCGCATGCGCTATAACGGGATCCAGGATTCCATCGAGTGCAAAAGAGGCTAGCGCCAGCGCGTCCTGGATTGGCAGCGTGGGCATAAGGTCGAGCACGATTTTGTCGTCAGGCAAAGAATGGCGCGACAGGTTAAACACCACGATGCCCGAAAGGCCATACGGCCTAAAGAGCACCTCGCCCGACTCTTTGAGCACAACGTGGTCGTTGCGTAACAAGGTGGCGCTTGCACGCACACGACGTCCGTCGAGCACGTCCAACAGAGGGCCTTTGCAGGCAAGAGGGCAGAGAATGGGGCTTATAGGTGTAGTCGTGAGGCCCAAGTCTCCCAGAGGGAGTTCTGCAAGACCTCCCGTGGCAACAACCAGTGTCTGCGCTCGCAAACTCCCATACTGTTGCGTGCCAAACATCTCGTGCCACGTTACCTCAAACAAATCTCCTGCGCGGCCAAGCTGGGTGACCTCCCGGGCAGCGGCAAGTACAACGCGAGCTGCGCGAGCACGGGCAAGCAGCACATTGCGTACGGATGAAGCCTGACGGGAAAGGGGATACAGACGCCCCCCATCCTCTTCTGCCCAGGCAAGTCCGCAATTGCGGAAGAAGTCCAAGACGTCGTCCAACCACGTTGTGCCGCATGCGTGCCGTACAAACGACGGGTCGTTGAAGAGCTTTGGGTCCAGCGTGCGGTTTGCAAAGTTGCAGCGTCCGTTTCCCGTTGCCAGTATGCTGCGCCCGCATTCGGGCGCTTGCTCCAAAACGACCACTCGCGCACCATGTTCCGCTGCTACGATTGAGGCAACGAGTCCCGCCGCCCCACCACCCACAACGCAGACGTCTGTTTGCGATGGCACGCGTACGCTCTTTGCCAAGGCCAGCAAAGACGCCCGCTGGGCACTACGTGACGCGTTGCGCTGCTTCTTGGACACGATGTACCCCTAGTCCGAGACGTCTGAGTCGATGACGGCCACAAAGGTGTAGTCGGGAAAACGCGTGCCCAATTCCTCCACTACCTGGTCGCGCACTTCCACGCGGTTAGGTGCCTCGTAAGAGATGACGAGGTCAAACGTTACACCTTTGCGTTCGCCATCCACATAGAACCCATGCGTCTGAAGCACGTAGGGCTCCTGGTTTACGATTTCGTCAAGCGCGGATTGAATGGCCTGCGTCTCGGGTCCACCGTTAAGGTTCTTTGAATACACGCCTATGGTGTGCAAGATTACTTGGTGGTCGCGCATAACGGCCACTTGGATCTTGCGCGCGATCTTGTCGATGTCACGAGCCGTGAGGTCCTCGTCCACCTCCACGTGGATGGAACCCCACATATGTTGAGGACCGTAGTCGGAGAGGATGAGGTCGTAGGCACCGTGCACGCCCTCTATTTGGCAGGTGGTCTGCTTGATGCCCTTTGCCAGCTCTGCGTCTACGCGCGTGCCAAGCACTTTGTCGAGGGCCTCTCTTAGCATCTCTATGCCGCTGCGTATGATTACTACCGATATCGCCGCGCCAAGCCATGCCTCCAGCGATATGTTAAAGAACATGAAGACAAGAGCCGCCACAAGGGTGGATGCCGAGATAATGGCGTCAAAGGAAGCGTCGGCACCAGAGGCCACGAGGGCGTCGGCGTCGAGCCGCCTTCCGGCGGAGGACACAAAGCGGCCCAGCACGAGCTTGACCGCCACGCCCACGCCAATGATCAAAAGACCCACGGTGGTATAGCTGGGAGTCTGTGGGTTCAGGATGCCCTTAACGGACTCTACGAGCGATGTGAGACCAGCCCACAGCACGATGCCCGAGACCAACATGGCCGTAAGGTACTCTATGCGCCCGTAGCCATAGGGGTGCTCGTGGTTTGCGGGCTTGCCTGCGAGTTTGGTTCCCACGATGGTAATGGCGGAGCTGGCGGCGTCGCTAAGGTTGTTTACGGCGTCGAGCACAATGGCAATCGAATTCGATAAGAGCCCAACCGCAGCCTTAAACGCGGCCAGTGCCACGTTTGCCAAGATGCCAACGATGCTTACGCGAATGATCTGGGAATCGCGGGACTTTGCATCACTTGCAGCTTTCATGCCTTCCTCCTTTTCCGTTTGCAAAAGACAATATCATATAAGGAAGCCGGACAATGGAGGGCATCTCCATTGTCCGGCCGGGTGTTTCTTCTGGAGCAGGCGATGGGGCAGACGGGTGTTGCGTGACGAATCGGATTGCTAAGCAGTAATTGCCGCAATCGCACGGGCAAGAAGCCCGTCGGGCAGGTCGCTCTCGGCCGTGCCCTTGTCGCATGCGGTTGCGAAGCACTCGTCTATGGGGAGCTGGCCCAGCGCGGCAAGGCCGTAGTGCTTTGCCGTCGATTCAAGGCGGCTGGGGCCGTAGGGCTCCACCTTTTGGCCACAGTGCGGGCAGGTAAAGTAGGCCATGTTCTCCACTAGGCCATATACGGGCACATTCATCATGGCGGCCATGTTTACCGCCTTGCCCACCACCATCTGAACGAGGTCCTGCGGGCTGCTTACGATTATTACGCCGTCGATGGGCAGCGATTGGAAGACCGTAAGAGGCACGTCGCCCGTTCCGGGAGGCATGTCGACCAGCAGGTAGTCGAGCTCGCCCCAAAAGGTCTCGGCCCAGAATTGGCGAATGGCACCGGCAAGGATAGGGCCGCGCCAAACCACTGGATCATCCTCGTGCTCAAGCACAAGGTTGGCGCTCATGACCTTTATGCCACCGGTGGTGGTTGCGGGAACAATGAGCTCTCCCATGCCTAGGGCACGCTCGGTGGCAAGACCAAACATGCGGGGAATGGACGGGCCGGTTATGTCGGCGTCCAGGATGCCCACCTTGGCACCGGTGCGTGCGAGCTCGCGGGCAAGAATGCCGGTGACGAGCGATTTTCCCACGCCACCCTTGCCGGACACCACGCCCACCACGTGATGGATGCGGCTGAACTGGTTTAGGTCAAACGACGGCTCCTCCTGCGCGGGCTGGCTTTGGCTGCCCTGACTTCGGGCTGCCTCAAACTCGCGGCGAATGGCCTCTTCCTCTTCTGGGGTCATAGTTGTCCTCTCTGTAGTCACACAAACGTAGCCATTCTACCCGTTTTGGAAAAAGGGATTCAGCCCGTTTTGCCAAAATCGATTGCGCGGGCGACTGCCTCCAGGCCTGCTTGGTCTGCCGCGTCAAAGCGAGAGGGGATGGGGCTGTCTATGTCCAGCACGCCAACCACAGAACCTCCCGCATGCAGCGGCACCACCAGCTCGGATGCCGAGGCCGCGTCGCAGGCAATGTGTCCGGCAAAGCTATGTACGTCGTCCACGCGGAGCGTCTGGTCTCGCAACGCCGCGGTACCGCAGACGCCTTTGCCAAAGGGAATGCGCGCGCAGGCGACCTTGCCTGCAAATGGACCAAGAATCAGTACGTCGTCATCAAGGGTGGGATCCACAAAGCTCCCCCGTAGGTAGAATCCCACCCAATTGATCTGATCCAGCGCCTCCGCCATGTGTGCGGCTACGTTGGCGAGGCCCGCCATCCAATGCGGCTGATCATCGCAGAGCGCCCTTACCTGGGCCTCAAGAAGTTCGTACGTCATGTCCTTCTCCTCACTTCTGTTGGTCGCTTCTGCTCTCTATTATCACGCCTTTGCCTGCCTGGCCGAAAGGGGCCAGGCCCCAAACGGCCAAAACCGAACACGATATGCACGCCCTGTGATTCTTAACATGAGAACGTGCGTTCTTTTTTTATTGGGGCTACACTTGTTTGCACATACCCATGGCACGGGTATTGTGGCACGCAACGAGAGGAGCCTCATGGCATCCGATTCCATAGTCATCAAGGGAGCGCGCGAGCACAACTTGCAGGATGTGGACGTAAACATCCCGCGCGACAAGTTTGTGGTCATAACGGGGTTGTCCGGCTCGGGAAAGTCAAGCTTGGCGTTTGACACCATCTACGCCGAGGGCCAGCGTCGCTATGTGGAGAGCCTGTCCAGCTATGCCCGCATGTTCTTGGGCCAGATGGACAAGCCCGACCTAGACTCTATCGACGGCCTTTCGCCAGCTGTCTCCATTGACCAAAAGACCACCAGCCGCAACCCGCGCTCCACGGTGGGTACGGTGACGGAGATCTATGACTACCTGCGTCTGCTGTACGCGCGCGTTGGCACGCCGCACTGTCCCGAGTGCGGACGTCCCATAGCCCGCCAAACCACAGACCAAGTTGCCGACAAGGTCCTCGCGCGGGCACTTGGTCGTCGGGCACTCGTGCTTGCGCCCGTTGTGCTGGGTCGCAAGGGCGAATACACCAAGCTCTTTGAGGATTTGCGTCGCGACGGCTTTAGCCGCGTGCGCATAGATGGTGAGGTGCGCGAGCTTGACGGCAAGGAGATTCGTCTGCCAAAGACCTTTAAGCACTCCATCGAGGTGGTGGTGGACCGCATCGTCGTACGCCAAAACTCGCTTGGCCGCATAGCCGAAGCCGTGGAGACGGCCACCAAGCTTGCCGAGGGCAGGGTGGGCTTCTTGCTCCTTGCCGATCGCAAGGATCCCGAGGGCATTCCCGAAGAGCTGTTGCAATACTCGCTTGCCCTTGCGTGTCCCGAGCACGGGCACTCCATCGATGACCTGCAGCCACGCGACTTCTCGTTCAATGCACCTTATGGGGCTTGTCCCGATTGCGACGGCCTTGGCACGCGGCGCATAGTGGACGCCGCAGCCCTCATAGAGGACCCGTCGCTGTCGGTTGCCGATGGCGTGTTTGGCAGCATATTTGGCAACTCCAACTACTATCCTCAGATCCTTAACGCGGCGTGCATCCACCTTGGCGTTGACCCGCATACACCATGGCAAGACCTCCCAAAGAGTGCGCAAGACGCCATTCTTAACGGTTTGGGTTCAACCAAGATTCGCGTGGACTACCTCACGCGCGACGGACGCGACACCTATTGGTTTACCAAGTTTGCCGGTGTGCGCAACATCCTCTTTGACAAGTACCAAGAGACCGCGTCCGAGACCATGCGCAAGCACTACGAGAGGTTTATTCGCGAAGTGCCCTGTTCCACATGCCATGGCGCGCGCCTTAAGCCCGAGTACCTGGCCGTGACGGTAGGGAACAAGAACATCCATGAGGTGTGCGAGCTCTCGTGCAAAGACGCGCTGGACTTCTTTGAGTCGCTTGAGCTTACTGAGCGAGAGAAACTCATCGGTGCGCCAATCGTAAAGGAGGTGCTGGCACGCCTGCGCTTTATGGTAAACGTGGGATTGGACTACCTCACGCTCAGTCGCGCGGCGGCCACGCTCTCGGGCGGCGAAGCCCAGCGCATTCGCCTTGCCACGCAAATCGGTGCCGGTCTTATGGGCGTGCTCTATATATTAGATGAGCCGTCCATCGGTCTGCACCAACGTGACAACGACCGTCTTATCGAGACGCTCTGCCGTCTTCGCGACCAAGGGAATACCGTAATCGTGGTGGAGCACGACGAGGACACCATTCTGGCAGCCGACCACATCATAGACATGGGGCCGGGAGCCGGCGAGCGTGGCGGACGGGTGGTGGCCGAGGGAACGCCGAGGCAAATCATGCAGAGCAAGGACTCGCTCACGGGTGCCTATCTGCGCGGCGAGCGCATGATTGCGCTGCCTCAAAAGAGGCGCAATCCCCGGCGGGGCTCAATAAAGATCCTAGGAGCCCAGGCCAACAACCTCAAGAACGTAAACGCCCGCATAGAGCTAGGCACCTTTACCGTGGTTACCGGCGTCTCGGGATCGGGCAAGAGCTCGCTGGTTACCGACACGCTGGCACCGGCCCTCACCAATGCCGTCCACCGTTCTCAACGACCGGTGGGACCGCATCGCAAGATCGAGGGCTTGTTGGATGCCGACGGCAAGAAGACCATAGACAAGGTCATAGACATCGACCAGAGCCCCATTGGGCGTACGCCGCGGTCAAATCCCGCAACCTACATCGGCCTCTGGGATGACCTCCGCAACCTCTTTGCCTCAACGCCCGAGAGCCGTGCGCGCGGCTACTCGCCCGGCCGATTCTCGTTTAACGTGAGCGGAGGCCGCTGCGAGGCATGCAAGGGCGATGGTCAGATAAAGATAGAGATGAACTTCCTGCCCGACGTGTACGTGCCCTGCGAGGTGTGCGGCGGCAAGCGCTACAACCGAGAGACGCTGGAGATTCGCTACCACAACAAGACCATCTCGGACGTTCTGGACATGACCGTTACTGAGGCGCTGGCCTTCTTTGCCAGTATCCCCCGCATAAAGAAAAAGTTGCAGACGCTGTACGACGTGGGGCTTGGATACATTCACCTAGGGCAGCCCGCCACTACGCTGAGTGGTGGCGAGGCACAGCGAGTAAAGCTGGCAAAGGAGCTTCATCGTCAGCAAACGGGCAAGACGTTCTACATCTTGGACGAGCCTACGACGGGCCTGCACTTTGAGGACGTGCGCCAACTGGTGGACGTGCTGCAGAAGCTCGTTGATGCGGGAAACACCGTATTGGTAATCGAGCATAACCTAGACGTTATAAAAACCGCCGACCGTGTTTTGGACCTAGGTCCAGAGGGCGGAGACGGTGGCGGTACCGTGGTTGCCTACGGTACGCCCGAAAAGGTGTCGCAAAACCCAGAGAGCCACACCGGTGCCTACCTTGCGGAAATCCTTGAGCGCGACTCGAAGCGCAGTGCGTAGCAATGCGCGTGCCCAATGCGGGCCTGATGCGTGCGGTTATGTGCTGTAATCGCGAGC
>JAUMWL010000106.1:0-1189 GCA_030529665.1 Coriobacteriales bacterium | reverse complement strand
ATGCGTGCTGTCTTTTGGAGCAGTGTGGGTGGGCGGGCCACACAGCTCGCAATCACAGCACGCCTCAAACCGCACGTCTCCACCGACCAGTGGTTCGTGGTGCGAAAAGCGACATATCTCGTCTAAAAATGTCGCTTTTCGCATCATGAGTCTTGGGCGAGCGGACCATATGGTCTGCAATACCTAGTCGCTACACGAAACCTTAAAAGCCGTACAGAGACGTGAACGAACAGTGTGAAATTTGAGTTTCACGACTAAAACGGCTAATGTATTACTCTGAGTCAATTCATACGTAGAGCCGAAAGGTGAACTAATGGCAGTTTTTGGATCTAAAGCAGGAAGGAAGAGGGGCAAGATTGTCCTTGTGTCTGCTCTCTCAACTGCCTTGGTGTTCCAAGTGCCAACCGTGGCCCTTGCTTCCACCAAGGAAGAGCTACAAATGCAGATGGAGACAGCTCGAGAGACGATTGCCAATCTTAGCGCACAGGCTGAGTTGTGCGAGTATGACCTCATAAACGTAAAGCTTGAGCTAGAGAAGACCGTAGCGCACATCAACGAACTCGACGGGCAGATTCCGCAGACACTTGCCCAGCTCGAGCAAGCACAAAATGAGTTGGCAGACGTGGTCGCAGCCAACTACAAGACTGGTACGCCAACGCTGCTCGATGTGTTGATGGGATCATCCAGCTTTGAGGACATGATTTCCCGTGTAACCTATGCAAACAAAGTCTCCGAACACGAACGTGAGGTGATTCAAAAGGCGAAGGACCTCAATTCACAGCTCGAGCAGCAAAAGGCTGACTTGATTGTTGAGAAGGAGAACGAGGAGCGCCTGGCGGCAGAGCAGGAGCAGCGGCTCATTACCGTTCAGCAAGCAACCGCAGCCGCAAACGACTACTACAACCAACTCTCTGTTGAGGTGCAGGAGATGATTCGCGCCGAGCAGGAGGAGGAGCGCAGGGCAACGGAAGCAGCCGCACAGCAGGCGGCGATCGAGGCTCAGCAACGTGCCGAAGCAGATCGTGCGGCTGCCGAGGCTGCCGCAGCACAAGAGCAAGAGCAGGCACAGCAAGAAGAAGAGTCTGTGCAACCGCAGGAGCAAAACCAAGACGTCGAATCGGAGGAGGAGAACGATCCCGAGTCCGACCCCGAGACCGAGGAAGAGCAACAGCAGGAGCAGGAGCAACAG
>JAUMWL010000018.1:19170-28520 GCA_030529665.1 Coriobacteriales bacterium | reverse complement strand
CAACTGGGGTTTTGTTGTGGTTAACGTTTTTATTGCCCACTAATTGAATCGCGGGAGACCGCCACCCAAAGGTAGTTCGGCCAAATAGGCAACGAACACCCAATGATCCGTACAAACCGCTGCACGAAAACGGAATTCTGGGCTTGTGACCCTTAGTTTTGGACCTCCGGGGCAATGGGAGGAGGTGTATCTCGACCAATGTCTCGACCTTTATTAAGCGGGTCCGAAATGACGCGCTCATAAGTTGCGGAAGTCTGGACGTTTGGCATATTATGTCTTCACCGATAAGCATCGCACGGGTACGCACTTCGAGCGAGGAAGAAGCACTCGCAGCGCGAAAAACAGAAGGGTTCTACGCATGCAGCTCAAAGGTTCCGACATCGCCGTGCGCGTGCTCATAGAGCAAGGCACACGACTCGTGTTTGGCTTTCCCGGCGCTACGGTCATAGACATATATGACTCCCTGTTGGAGCACGCAAACAAGATCCGTCACGTGTTGGTGGCGCACGAGCAAGGTGCCGCACACGCAGCGGACGGGTACGCGCGCGCAACGGGCAAGGTGGGCGTTTGCTTGGCAACGTCGGGTCCGGGCTCCACTAACCTGGTAACGGGAATAGCCGCCTCGTTTATGGACTCAACTCCACTCGTAGTGATAACCGGCAACGTTGCGACCACCCACATTGGAACCGACAGCTTTCAGGAGATAGACATAACGGGCGTGACCCTGCCCATCACCAAGCACAACTACTTTGTGGAGAACGTGGACGAGCTTGCGGACACCATACGGGAGGCATATCGCCTAGCCCAGTCGGGCAGGCCGGGTCCCGTGCTGGTAGACATTGCCAAGGACGTTCAACAGGCGTTTGCGGAGTACGAGCCACAGGGGCCCGAGGCCGCCGACGAGCCGTGCCTCACGGACATCTGGCAGCTAGAGGCAGCGGCGGCTTGCATAAACGCGTGTCACCGCCCGCTCGTATACTTTGGAGGCGGCGTCATTGCGGCGAATGCGTCGCAGGAGGTGCTTGCTTTGGCCCAAAGAACCGACGCGCCTTTGGCCTGCTCGCTCATGGGCCTGTCAGCAGTTCCCACCAATCATCCCCGCTTTCTTGGGTTCGAGGGCATGCACGGCCATTACGCCGCGACCATGGCCATGAAGAACGCCGACTGCATCATTGCGCTGGGATGTCGCTTCAACGACCGGTCAACCGGCGACCGCAACCGATTTGGTGCGGCGGTGCACATCGTTCACATTGACATAGACGGCTCGGAGATAAGCAAGACGACCAACGATGACTATGGCATCGTGGGAGATCTTCGACTCGCATTGAAAAAGCTCATGCCCCTGTTACAGCAAGCAGACCATCGCGGTTGGCGCAAATTGCTCGCCGAGTTGCGCCAGACGGAGAAGTCCCAGGAAGATAACCGTGAAGGCCTGACGCCCCGGTCGGTCATGCGCGCGGCGGACGCGCAGCGCGAACCGGGCTCTGCCGTCGTTACCGACGTGGGACAGCACCAAATGTGGGCCGCGCAGTATATGACCTTCGACCATCCGCGTGCACTGGTCACCAACGGAGGTCTGGGTGCCATGGGCTTTGGCCTGCCGGCCGCCATAGGAACGGCGCTGGCAACGGAAAAGCGAACGCTACTGGTTGTGGGAGACGGTGGCCTGGGCATGAGCATCCAAGAGCTGGCCACGGCAGTATCGGTCCAAGCGCCGATAACCATCCTTCTCATGAACAACGGCACGTTGGGCATGGTACGTCAGTGGCAGAGCCTGTTTTATGACAAGCGTTACGCGAGCACCACGCTCGCTGGATATCGCCAGACCGACTACGTGGCCGTGGCAAAGGGGTTTGGTGCCGACGGCGTGCATGTGAGCACCCTCGAGGAGCTGGACTGCGCGCTCAGTTACGCCAGCACGGCGTCCGGCCCGTATCTCATAGACTGCGCCATCAGCGCGGACGAGTTGGTGCTACCCATGCTGGCCCCCGCAGGCTCTCTTAACGACATCATAGTGGAGGTGGGGGAGTAGATGAACCGCTACACGTTTGCCATCCTTGTGCACAACCGCTTTGGCGTGCTCAACCGCGTAACGAGCATGTTTCGCCGACGTCGCTTCAACATTGACTCGCTTACCGTCTCGGAGACGGAGACGGCCGACTACTCACGCATCACGGCGGTCTTTGATGGCGACGATGCGTCAAAACAGCAACTCATGCAACAGCTCTACAAGCTCCCCGACGTATTGGTGGTGCGCGAGCTCGATCGCGAGGCAACGGTAAACAGCGAGCTTTTGCTCATTAAGCTGGCAAATCACGAACGCGAGAAGAGAAACGACATACTGGATGCGGCTGGGGCATTCGAGGCAAAGATAATGGAGTACAGTCGCGACGCCATCATTTTGCAGCTGGTTGGAGACACGCAGCTCATAGACAACTTTATCGACCTCATGCGAGACTACGAGATTCTGGAGAGCTGCCGCACAGGCGTAATCTCGCTCTCGCGCGGCGTGAGCACCATGAAAGATGGCATAGCGTAGCGAGCAAAAGGGAGTTTCCCAACCCAGGAAATGGGGGGCATACCTCAAATAGGTATGCCCCCCATCTCATGTTTGCTCAACTTTATATCTTTGCTTGCTAGATCTTGCGGCAACGCCAGATGCTACCCTCGGTAACGAGCACGTCCACGGCAATGTCGCCTTGTTCGTGCGGCAGGGGATTGCTGCTCACCTGTACGGACCGCACCAGGCCCACCTTGTCGCCGGGATAGTAGGCAAGGAAGGCGTCGTAATAGCCGGCGCCATAGCCCACGCGATTGCCCTCGCCGTCAAAAACGAGGCCGGGGACGAGGCAGAGAGAACCAAAGAAGTCCTTCTGGCAAAGAGGGTCGGCATCTTGGGCGGGAGGGCACGAAAGACCGCGCGAACCAGCGATAACGTGGTCCAGCGAGTCGACCTCATAGAACACGAGCGCGTTGGTCTTGGGGTTCAAGTAAGGCAGAGCCACGCGTTTGCCTGCCGCCAGCGCCTCACGCAAAATGGGGAGCACGTCTATTTCCTCGTGGATGGAAAGGTAGCCAAGGACTAGGCTGGACTCCTTGTAGAGGTCGAGCATGGCAAACATCTTTCGTACGTCCGCATCGATGCGTTGCGAGAATTCCTTTGGCATGGACTCGCAAAGACTGAGATAGCCGTTGCGAAGAGACGCCTTACTTGCATCGGTGCCGTGCGAACTAGCCATAGGTGCTCCTTTCCATACGTAGAAATACAATAGCTCATAGCTCGATGAGCTTGCAGATAAAACCGTTATTTGGAAAAATCAACAGAACGAACGGCGAATGACGGAGATGATGAGGCTTGAGAGACGCAAATGCGACGCACGAGGTGCGCGTGGAAGGTGTGCAGGTAACCATTGTTCGCAAGCGGGTGAAAAACGTCAACTTTCGCGTGGCAAGCGACGGGAGCGCACGGATGAGTGTGCCCTTGGGCATGTCGTGGGCGCAGGCGGAGGAGCTTGCCCGCAGCCGGGCGAGCTGGTTTGTGGAGCACGTGGCCAAGGTGAGTACACAAAACGCGTATGCGTCCGGGCGTTTGGAGTCGGGCGAATCCGTACCGTTGTGGGGAAGGCCCGTGCAGCTGCGCATAGAGGAGGGAGAGGGGCCAAGGCGCTATGAGGCCACGGAGCAAGGAATCGTACTGCACACCTTGCGTGGCGATGACGAGCGTACACGCGCCGCGATGCTGGACGCATGGTACAAGGCGCAGATCGCCGAGCGCCTTAGGCAGATCCAGCCTCAGTGCGAGGCGCGTGTGGGCAAGCGCGCCACCTCCATCACCCTGCGTCGCATGACCACACGCTGGGGCTCCTGCACCGCGTCCTCGGGACGCATACGGCTCAACGTGGCACTTGCCGAGTTCGCTCCGGAATGCCTGGAGATGGTGCTCGTGCACGAGCTCTGCCACCTTGTGGTGCCCAACCACGGCCCGCAGTTCTACGCTCTTATGGACCTGCACTGTCCGGGATGGCGGGCAGCAAAGCGCATGCTCGATGCCCGCATGCCGTGCGACTGAGATGCGTAGAGTTCTGAGGTGTGCTAAGCTTGTGCATGTCGTTTGACGTACAAAGGGAGGCGTGCGGATGCCATCTTATGAGGAGCTCGGACTGCCGAGGCGCAACCGTACCATCTTGCTGGTGGAGGACAACAAATACAACCGTTCAATACTCAAGGCCCTGCTGTAAAAAACCTACAAGGTCTTGGAGGCGTCGAATGGCCAAGAGGGCGTAGGGCAACACCATACGCCTGCGTGAGAGCGCCTCAATAGTCAACCAGCTCAGATGGGATGCAATCACGGGGCTATATAGGGAGGACTTCTTCTATCGCAGGGTGGATAACCTGCTCTTTGCCTACCCCGACCGCTCCTACGACATGGTGTGCAGTGACATCCGCGACTTTAAGACGCTCAACGAGTGCTATGGTCGCAAGAGCTGCGATAGGCTGTTGCACGACCTTGCCCAAAAGCTCGTGGACGCGATTCCCGACGTGGTGTCGTGCGGAAGGATTGGCGGCGACTCGTTTGGTTTCTTGATCGAGCACCAACATACGGACTGGACGGCGATTCTGGACCCACTGGTAAGGGGCATGGAGGTCGCTCACCTGTTTGTGCGCTTTGGCATAGTGGAAAACGTAGACCACAGCCTTTTGGCCTCCCTCATCTGCGACCGTGCGATCCTTGCCATAGACGAGCTGCGCGACTCGGTGGGAGCCGGGGTCTTGCGGTATGACGACGAGCTACACGCGCGCAAGACCATGGAAGGTTTGCTGGTAGAGAGCATGCAGGAGGGCATTGAGCAGCATCAGTTCTTGGTATGCTTCCAGCCCAAGCACGACGTGGTAACGGGCGAGGTGGCAGGTGCGGAGGCTTTGGTGAGGTGGGAGCATCCCGAGCTTGGGTTCGTTCGACCCGATGCCTTCATTACGCTATTTGAGCGCAACGGGCTGATCTCTGCGCTCGATCGCTACGTGTGCAGAGAGGCATGTCGACAAATTGCCCGCATAAGGGACAAGGGCCTCATGGCGGTGCCCATCTCCATAAACATCTCGCCCTTGGACTTTGACGACCACGAGCTGCCGAGCCATATTAAGGCGATCGCCGACGAATACGGCGTGGACCACGAGCTTTTGCACGTTGAGCTTACCGAGACCGCCTATGCCGAAGACCCCGACGTCGTCGTTCACGCTCTGGAGGAGTTGCGCGCATACGGCTTTAAGGTGGAGCTTGACGACTTTGGAAGCGGGTACTCGTCGTTGGCCCTTCTTAACCGTCTGCCCCTGGATGTCCTAAAGATCGATGGCGGCATGGTGCAAGACGCGTCACGCCTCAACGACTATCGCATTGTGTGGTCGGCCATACAGATCGCGCAGCTCCTTGGCCTAAAGACGGTGGCGGAGGGCGTCGAGACGAGCGAGGAGGTGCAGCGGCTCAAGGAGATGGGATGCGACTTTATCCAAGGCTTCTACTACGCGCGGCCCCTGCAACGCGACGAATTTGAGAGATACCTGCAAGCGAATCGCCCCTAAGGCTCGATGAGGCACTCCAGCGTCTGGTAGAGGTCGTTTGGCTCAACCGGCTTGGAGAGGTGCGCGTTGAGGCCTGCCTGCATGCTGCGCTGCACGTCCTCGTCAAAGGCGTTTGCCGTGAGCGCCACCATGGGAATGGTCTTGGCATCGTCGTGGTCGGATGCGCGAATGATCCTTGTGGCCTCCAGGCCGTCCATCTCGGGCATGCGCATGTCCATGAGGATGGCGTCGTAGTAGCCTGCCGGGTTGTTGGTAAACATCTCCACAGCAATCCGGCCATTGGTGGCAAGCTCCACGTCCATTTCGCGTGCGCCAAGCACCATGGTAATTATCTGTGCGTTTATTGCCATGTCCTCTGCGAGGAGCACGCGGCGTCCCTTGAGGTCGGCACGTTGTTGTTTGGTGGCGATACCCTTTTTGCTAAACGCATCCCTAAACTCGTCGAGTACGTTGGTGGCAAACAGAGGCTTTGCCGCAAAGGTGTCTACGCCTGCCTGTAGGGCCTCTTGGGCGATATTGTCCCAGTTCTTGCGGGTCAATATGGCCCTCCATTGCAAGGTCCTTGTGCTCCGACTCGCCAAGCGTCACCGTTACCACAAAGGTGGTACCGACGCCCTTGGTGCTTTGCACCTCAATGCTGCCGTTCATAAGCTCCACGATGCTCTTTGTAATGGGGAGACCAAGGCCCGTGCTGCCATATTTGCTGGTGGCAGATGAGTCCTCCTGGCTAAAGGGGTCAAAGAGGTGGGGGAGATACTCCTCGCTCATGCCGATGCCGGTGTCCTGGAAGGTGAGCCGGAGCGCTACCTTGTGGTACAAGCGCCCACGTTCCTCTATGAGGAAAGTTACCGTGCCACCGGCGGGCGTAAACTTTACGGCGTTGCCAAGGATGTTGATCATTACCTGCTTGAGCTTGGTGCCATCACCCACATAGCGATCGTCTATCTTGCCTATGGTACGGCACTCGTAGCGCAGGTCCTTATCGGCGCACTGCCCGCTTATGATGGTGTTTACCTGCTCGAGGTTCTTTGCAAACGAGAACTCCTCGTCCTTTATGGTCATACGGCCCGACTCAATGCGGCTCATGTCGAGGATGTCGTTTATGATTCCCAGCAGATGTTGCGCCGAGGTGTCGATCTGATGCAGGTAGTCTTCGATTTTTGGCGGAAGGTCCGGCTCGTTGAGCGCAATGCCGTTGAGGCCTATGATGGCGTTCATGGGGGTGCGGATCTCGTGGCTCATGTTTGAGAGGAAGGCGGTCTTTGCCTTGCTTGCCTCCTCGGCCGTCTTGAGCGCATCGGCGAGGGCCTGTTGCTGCTCAAGCGCCTTGCGCGTCTCTTCGTCCACGTCTGCAAAGCACGCGCCGACGTTGTGCACAAGGTGGTCGTCTCGATCCTCGGGATGACGCACGCCGGCAAATCGCACGGCCTCGTAGGACTCCTTGCCGTCGATGCTTATCATGTAGCGATACGAGATGACCAAGCTCTCCTTTAGCCCCTCGCGAATCGAGTCTGGCTGCACAAAGCGCATAAACTCCTCGCGATACGGTTCGAGCACGTAGCGGTTGCAGTATGCGGTCACTGACTCAAGGTACTCAAACTCGTCGCCCGTGTTAAAGCCCGCAAGGTCCTTACGCGACTGATAGCAGATGCCCCAGTTGCGATCGAGCTCAAGGTAGTACACGCCGCGGTAGTCGGATGCCAGTGCCGCGATCATCTTGGCCTGCTGGTCGCGCTCTGCCTTTTGTGCAAGCAACTGTTCCTGCAGGGCAAGACGCTGCTCCATCTCTTGTCGCTTAATCTTGTTCTTTGCCTCGGACGTCTCTTTTTCCAGCGCAAGTTGGTCGTTCTTGCGCATTTGGATAAAGATAAAGACAAACATGGTTCCCAACACAAGAACCGCAAGGACCGACTGTAGTGCACTACGGGTGACGATCCCATCGGTTACCGACTCTATGCGATTGCTGATTACGCTCTCGCGTATGAGGTAGGTGAGCATCCAATCCGTTCCGCTTACGGGAATACTGGTCGATTTCGTCCACGATGCCCTCGTTGGCCGTGTACACGAGTCCGTCCTCGTCCACAAACGCTATATCAAACGCTGCGTCCAAGTCGCGTGCGGCAACGGCATGCTCCAACGAGTCGAACGCCTCCTCATCCTTTATGGACTCCACCATCTGTAGGTAGAAGTCCTCGTTGTTTAAGCATCGCGTGATGCCTTCGTCAACGTCTGCGCCAAAGGGCCTGAGTTCGTCAAGCGTCACTGCCCATTCCCTTTCTTGTCCACTTGTCCTCATACATGAGCTTATCGGCACGACGCACCACGGAGTCAACGCTTACGTCGACTTCGGGGTCAAAGACGGCAAGCCCACGTGCCACGTCAATGCGCTCCCATATGTTGAAGGCCGTTCTACGCCGCTCGGCGCAGGTCTCGTCAAACAGTTGGATGAGCCTATCGCGATCGTGGTAGTCATTGCCGCGCAGGATGGCCGCAAACTCGTCTCCTCCCAAACGGAAGACGGGGCTGTGGTCAAACACGTTGCAGATGATGGAGCAGGAAGACTTGAGGTAGAGGTCGCCCTTGTCGTGTCCGGCCTGGTCGTTGACTGTCTTTAGGTTGTTGCAGTCAAAGATGCACACACCAAACTCGGTGGAGGCACCTGGTTCCATAAGACTGGCCTGGAGGTCTTGCATATACACGTCGTAGGCCCCCTTGTTTCGCACCGACGTAAGCGCGTCCACAAAGGCCCGGTCGTTGAGGTCTTGTATGTACACGCCAAGGTGCGATATGAGCTTCCTAAACGCGGTGGTAAGGGTGCCGATCTCGTCGTCTCCCTCGTAGGCGAGCTGGCAGTTGTAGTCGCCCTCGTTCACTCGCTCCGCCACCTTGGCAAGCTCTTGCAGCGTTTTTGTGATGTGCTGGGCAAAGCGTGTGGCAATAACTATAAACACGATCAGGAGCGCAACGGACACCAGCGACATGCGCCAGATGAGTCGCACCCATTCGGAATCTATCTCGGCCACGGGCACCGACACATAGAGCCGCATCCCGTTGGTGAGGGGCAGCCACACGGCATCCTTCTTTACACCGTCAAAGACGTAGCGCACGTTGTGCTTGTCGCTTACAAGGCCGTCGGGAACGTCGGGAGGTGTTTCTAGGGACGTTACGTCAATGCGTGGATGATAGATAAGCGTTCCCTCGTCGTCGGTAAGAAACGCGTAGCCGTTGTCGTAGAGCGTAATGTTGCTTACCTGATCGGCCACGGTGGAGTAGTCCATCTCTATGCCGATGACTCCAATGTAGCGGCCTCTCCAGTACACTGGAACGTTGTACGAGATTACGCGCGCGCCAAGGTTGTCGGTAATGTAGGGGGGAAGCCACACCGGCTCACCCAAATCCTTGGGTACGGTAAACCACACCAGCTGCGAAGTATCGTCCGTGTCGTATTTGGTGATGTCAGTGACCTCGTGCTCCTTAAATCCCTCGCCGTTGAGGTTGACGAACCAAAAGCCCTTGCTCGTATCGGAAACCTCGGGGTCTATGCGATAGTAGTAGGTAAGCACGCCGGCAGTCCGCTGCGTCATCTTGGTAAAGATGTCCTTGGCACGCTCCAGATGCGCATCGAGCTGATCCGGCGTAAGCCCGCCCAAGTCCGACTCAACATAGGCTGACACCATCTGCACCGACTGCTCGACGCTCTTAAAGTAGTGGTCCAAGTTCTTCTCGCCCGACTCGCACAACAGCGTGAGCATCTGGTCGGAGTCCGACTTGCC
>JAUMWL010000018.1:0-19070 GCA_030529665.1 Coriobacteriales bacterium | reverse complement strand
CGATGGCGGTAAGGTCATGGAGGTTAACCTTGGCTACCGCCTCATAATAGCTCGACTCATTTAGGTTCTCGTAGCCGATCTGGATGCCCTTGTTGTTGCGCTCGATGATCTCCGATAAGGGAATGGCTTTGCAGTAATAGTATCCCTGGAGTTTGGAGCAGCCTATCTCTCGGAGGAACCTCACCTGTGCTTCTGTCTCCACGCCCTCGCACAGGGTGTCCACGCCCAGCGCGATGGCCATCTGCATAAGCTCGGTGAGGATAATCTTTCCGCTCTTGCCCTCATCGAGCTTGCGCAAGAAGCTCATGTCAAACTTAAGGAGGTCAAACTGTATGCTTTGCAAGAAGTCAAGCGACGAGTAGCCGCTGCCAAAGTCGTCCATCCATACGGGGAAGCCAAGCGCTTGGAAGCGCTCCACCTGCCCCTTCATAAACGCAAAGTCGCTGCCAATGATGCTCTCGGTAATCTCGATGGTTATGAGGCTGTGCTCTATGCCTGCTGCGTCCACCCGCCTGCGAATCTCTTCTACGATATCGAGCGAGTCAAAGTCCGAGCGAGAGAGATTTATGGAATGCGGGACAACGGTGAGCCCGGACTCGCGCTGAGCCTGGATCTTTTCCAAGACTTGGTCGAGCACGTAGAGGTCAAGCTTGTAGATAAGCCCGGCGTCCTCGAGCGATGGGATAAAGTCACCTGGTGACAGGCGGCCGACAACGGGGTCGACCCATCGTGACAGGGCCTCCTCGTCGCAGACCTTGCCGTTGACCGAGCGGATGATGGGCTGGTAGTGGACCTCCACCCACTTGTTCCTGAGCGCTTGGTCCAGGTTGTTAATGACGTAGTGGAAGGTGTCAACCTTCCTCATCATGGTGGCGTCAAAGTAACGATATCCCGAGTAGTAGGTACCTCTGCGGACGTCGCAGGCAAACTTTGCGCGATCGCATGCCACGCTTACGTCCACCTCTCCCATGCTGTTTTGGTATATGCCCACGCTTACGGGCAGCGACCGTCCACCGTTTGCCGTCTGGCACGCGTCAAACAGGTCGTACAGTCGCTCCTCCAGATGGTCCTCCTCGCTTACGGCAGCAAAGTGGTCCTGGCCAAAGCGACTGACCCTCAGCTCTCCAAATCGGCTCGACAGGATGCGAGCGATGTCGCACATGAGGTGGTCGCCCTCGCCAAAGCCAAACTGACGGTTGTAGTGTTTCATGCCAACCAGATTGAGGTACAGCATGACGGGTCGCTTTTCTGCGTCGAGCATCTGCTGCCGTGCAGCCGTGGCCAGCTCAAAGAAATACCTTTGGTTTGGCAAGTGCGTGAGGTCGTCAGTGCGGGCCTTGAGGTTGAGGTCTTCTATGTAGCTCTCTAGCCGGGTACGCATTACCTCAAAGGCCGTGGTGAGCTCTCCCACCTCGTCGTGGCCATGGTAGTTTAGCTCCACGTCGTAATCGGCATTGGCAAGTCGCCTCGAAGCGGCAGTAAGGCTGAGCAGGGGCCGGGTTATGTGGCGCAATGCCAAATAGCTGAGCGTGGCGAACACGATTACTACGATTGCCGCAAGGGGAGGGATAACGCTTATAAGGCGTCCTGTGGACGCATACACCTCTTCTGTGGGCGCAACTATAACGAGCTTCATGCCCGTGTCGAGCGTGGTAAACGACACCTGTTGTTCTTTTCCGGCATAGTTGTAGCGAATGAGCACGTCAGCGCTGTCTTCTTGCTGCAACACGCTTTTGTCCACGGGCAGGTTCATGGTGGCGCCTTGTGCCAGGGTGGGATGGTAGAGCACGTGACTGTCTGTGTCCAAGAGGCAGGCAAATCCGGTTTGGTAGACGCTGATGGAGCTGACGAGGGATGTGAGCGTCTCTAGGGGGATGTCCATGCCAAGCACGCCGATGAGCGTGCCCGACTTGTATATGGGAACCACATACGAACAGACGAGCATACCGTTGAGAGAACGGGCCGAATACGGACCAACCCATGTTGGGCTGCCGCGCTTGATGGGCGTGTAGTACCAGGTGGTGTGATCCTTGTCGCTTGGGTCGAGCTTTCGCGCGTCAAGTGGCTCTCGTTCATAGAATCCGGTCTTTCCCACCCTGGAATAAAAGAAGCCATGCTCGTTTGTGCTGACGCCGGGGCTTATGCAGTAATAGTAGGTTATTGCCCCGTTAGTATGTGCGGCAACAGTCTCAAAGCTTGTTCGAATGCCATCCGTATATTCGGCCAGATAGGCATCTAGTTGCTTATCTTGCTCTTCTGTGCGTGTGCTGCGGCTTGTATCGGCGCCAATGACGCCGCCCTGTGC
The DNA here is from genome assembly GCA_030529665.1 of Coriobacteriales bacterium. Classification (GTDB taxonomy): domain Bacteria; phylum Actinomycetota; class Coriobacteriia; order Coriobacteriales; family Atopobiaceae; genus RUG440. The sequence goes on along the minus strand of JAUMWL010000018.1, from coordinate 16,765 downwards.
AAGCATGACGCCGTCAAGCGTGTCCACGGCTAGGTTTGAGAGCATCTCCATGGACTGCTCGATGCCGTTTGTGTACTTCTCCAACGACTTGCGCGCATCCTTGGCCACGAGCCCCATCATCTCTACCGAGCGCTGATCGGCCTCGGATCGAATGATGGAGAAGCTCGCAAAGAACACGCAGCAGACCGCAGTGAGGACTGCTGCGATGGTTATCGCTGTAGATTTGACGCGAATCGAATGCAAGTCATCGCTCCTTGCGGCTGGAGTACTACGAGATACTCATCTTACTGTACACGTTTTTAACCGATCCGTTCCAAGCGTGCTGGAAGTTCTTTAGACGTTGCGAAGTTACGTACAGGCGCGTGCGCGAGAAGAGGGGTATCCAGGCGGCGTCATCCTGCACGATGGTCTTTTCCAAGTCTTGGTATTCCTTAAGGCGACGCTTGGGTTTGGTTATGGCGCGCGCGTCCCTTACGCGCTTCATGATGTCCTCTTTGGGGTAGCAGAGGCTGCGGAACGTGGTGTTCTCTTTGCTGCCATAGAAGGTATAGATGTAGTTGTCGGGGTCGTTGTAGTCTGCGGTCCATGTGGCGGTGTAGCAGGCGAGCTGTCCGCTCTTGCGAAGGGTCATCCAATCGGCCTCGTCCATGACTTCCACGGATGTGTGGACGCCTATTGTCTCCCACATGGAGGCTGCCTGCTCGGCTAGGTTCATCTCCCACTGGGTGGAGGATGACTTTACGCTAAACGTGAGGTCGATGCCGTCCTCGTAACCAGCCTCGGCAAGTAGCTCCTTTGCGGCCTGCGTGTCGTGGGGAATCGCCGGCAGATCTGGGTTGAATCCATACAGGCCACGCGAGAAGATGCCGTTTTCCACCGAGCCGCGCCCGCTGTAGACTGCATCCAGGAGCGCGTCGCGGTCGAGCGCGAGCTGCAGAGCCTTGCGAACCCGCACGTCGTCGAGAGGTGCGAGGGACTCGTTGAGCGCGATGTAGGTTATGCCAATTTGCGGCACCTCTTGGATTCTGTCGCGGTAGCCATCGCCGTGGATGTAGAACTCGGCAAAGCTGTCTTGGTCGTCCAGGTCCATGATGTCGAGCGTACCGGCATCAAACAGCTTGCGAATCTGGTTGGGATCGGTAATAAAGCGCAGGTCTAGGCCCTCGCACTTGGGTCCGCCGTTCCAGCAGTCCTTGTTTGCCACGAGCAGCATGCCCTTGCCGGGCTCCCACGATTGCAGGATAAACGGGCCAGTGCCTATGGTACAGGCAGGGTCTAGTCCAAAGCGGTCGTCAGCCTCGGTGGTCGTCTGCTCGTCCAAGATGGACGCACCGGGCATAGACAGGCAAGCAAGAAACGCCTCAAAGGGCTGCTCGAGCGTAATGCGAAAGTCCAGGTCTCCCAGCACCTCAAAGCCCTTGAGCTCCTTGGCCTCGCCAGCCTCCAGCTTGTCGGCGCCAAGTATTATTTCTGCGATGTCTTGGTTGCAGGAATCCGGGTGGGTGAGCAGACGCGTAAACGAGTACTGTACGTCCGACGCGGTAAGTGCAGATCCGTTGCTAAAGGTCACGCCTTCGCGCAGATGGAAAGTATACGTCTTACCGTCGGCCGACTCCTCCCACGACTCGGCAAGTGAGGGGGTTACGGACACGACGCCGTCTTGGTCGGGCTCCATCTCCACCAAGCGGTTGAAGACGTTTGTGGCAATGGTGTAGTGGATGGACGTGCACTGAAAGTCCACCGTGTCCGGTTCTTCCTCTATGGCCACAAGGAATTGCGAAGTGTCCGTGGTACTTTGTTGGGTCTTTGCTTGGGACTCGGTGGTCTTGGTGTCCTGGGAGGTTTGGTCGCTTCCACAGGCGGTACAAAGAAGCACGAGTGGCAGCAACGCGCATGCGAGCGCAACGCCAAGCCAGCGGGTCTTATTAATAATGTGATGCCTCTTGGTGTGTGACATGTTGACTCCCTTCGCGCTGGGCCCGTCCATACGTCGTTTGAGGACAACGTTATATGATGGACAAATATAATGTATCCGTATATTATACGGCAGGTGGCCCACCGCCTTACTTACTTAACGGGCTAGCGGTCTTTGTTGCGGCCTAAGGTGCTATTATGTGTGGGCTGCATGTCCAACGAAAGGATTCTTCATGCCCAACGAGGGAAGCTACGAGGTTGCACTCCGCAAAAGCAATCAGATTCAGGCCGATTTGCTCGAGCATCCGGACAAGTACTGCATGCTTACGGGCGACCGCCCTACGGGTCGGCTCCACTTTGGCCACTATTTTGGGACGCTTGTTGAGCGAGTGCGCCTGCAGGACCTTGGCGTTCGCACCAACGTAATTATTGCCGACTATCAGGTAATAACCGACCGCGACACGACCGAGCACATTGCCGACAACGTGCACAACATGGTGATCGACTACCTTGCCTGTGGCATTGACCCAGCCAAGACCATGATATTCACCCATTCCTCGGTGCCGGCGCTCAACCAGCTCATGCTGCCGTTCCTCTCGCTCGTGAGCGAGGCGGAGCTGCAGCGCAATCCCACGGTAAAGGCCGAGCAGGAGGCGAGCGGCCACGCGCTCACGGGGCTTTTGCTTACCTATCCCGTGCACCAGGCGTGCGACATCCTGTTCTGCAAGGGCAACATCGTGCCCGTGGGGCGCGACCAGCTCCCACACATAGAGCAGACGCGCCTCATTGCCCGTCGCTTTAACCAGCGTTACGGCAAGGTGTTCCCCGATGTTGACGGCCTGCTTACCTCCACGCCCATGCTGCCGGGCCTCGACGGTCGCAAGATGAGCAAGTCCTACGGCAACGCCATATCCATCTCCATGACGGCGGAGGAGACGGCCAAGCTCATTCGCAAGTCGCGCACCGACTCCGAGCGCAACATCACCTTTGACCCCCAGAATCGCCCGGGCGTGAGCGCGCTTCTTACCACGGCGGGCATCTGCACCGGGCGCGACCCGCAAGAGATTGCCGCCGAGATTGGCATGGGTGGTGCCGGGCAGCTCAAGCGCTACGTTACCGAATCGGTCAACGCCTACTTTGAGCCCATTCGCGAGCGTCGCCGCGAGTTGCAGAAGGACATGGACTATATTCGCGACGTTCTGGCGGACGGCAATCGTCGCGCAAACGAGGTCGCCAACGCCACCTTGGACGAGGTGCGCGCCGCCATGGGCATGGTGTACTAGGCGCTAGATCATCAATCCGCAGGCGGCACACCCTTTCCCGGAAACGGTGTGCCGCCCATCTATTGGCGATTGAGGTGTTGCGCCACTGCGATTATGGCCTTGCGATATCCGTCAATGCCCAGGCCGCTCTTTGTGTCTATGCAGGCGGCTCCGACTTCGTCAAGCTCACGCTGGGCACGCAGATGGACTTCCATGGCGGGTATGGAAACGGAGCGGAGTGCATCGCGCAAAGCGGCGGACGTGCCGTAGACGCCGGGATTGATCACGATTCCCTCATAGAGCAAGAAGGCGTCTTGGATCTTGTCGATGAGGTCGCCTTCGTGATTTGACTGGAAGCAGTCGCAGCGCGCGAACCCCACGTCTTTTGCGGTCTGCTTGCAGAGCTCCAAAAGCGTTGAGAAGTCTCCATGGCCGTCGTCGCTGCCCATGCCAAGCATGTTTATGTTTGGGCCGTTTATTACCAAGAGCCTCCAGTCGCTACCGCCGCTGGTCTCAGAGGAATCCGTCTCGCTGGTGGCGTCCTTCTTTCCAAAGAGGTCTTCCAACCTGCTCATGTCGGCATCGTTTATAAACGTCGTCTGGTCGGCGCTCGGCTGCGAGGGCTGGGAAGCTCGCTCGGTGTTTATCTGCACGTGCATGTTTGTGCCGCGGCGCGACATGGGAAACAGTGCGTCGCTGCCCGCCTCCTTGCCCGTGAGCGCAATGAAGGCCTTGTATATGTCCTCAATCATGCGGGGGCCAAAGACGATCTCTAGGCCGTTGTTGCCACGAAGCGAGGTGCCCAATACGCCCTGTGCGTTGTTGAGCTCCTCAAAGTCCACTTCCTTGGGATTTGCGAGCGTGACGCGCAGACGTGTCATGCACACGGTGTTGGTGAGCACGTTTTGCGCCCCGCCTACTGCGGCGAGCACCTCACGTGCGGCAACTTCCTTGTCCATGCGCATCGACCTCGATTTGGCAAAAAGCAACGAATGACGATTCATATAATTATACGAAGGATGCACCCAAGTATTGGACATGCTTTTTGTGATTGGCGGCGAACGTATGCAGGTAGACCGCAAACGAGCATACCGAGCGACTAGATGCCCAGCAAACTGCGAATGACCTCCGCGTCTCCTGCGGCCGATCCCGTACAGGGCAGGTGGATGTCCGCCCATGACGTGTATAGTCCCATGCGCTCATGTGCCAGGCGCTCGACTCCCTTGGTCTGCGAGAGTGGTCGGTCCTCACTGGAGAGCTCGTCTATGGCACGGTCCAAGAACACTATGGTCGCGTTCTGGTGCAAAAGCTCGTAGTTGCGCGGCTGGGTAACTATGCCTCCGCCGCATGCGATCACAAGCCCCGACTCGCTGCAGCGCGTGGCGGCCGTCTGCGTCTCCATGGCTCGGAACGTACCCTCGCCAAGGCTGGAAATGCACTCCGCCGGCGTCATGCCATGGTCTAGGGAAAAGCAGTCGTCCAGGTCGACAAACGGCCGACTCGTGCTGCGGGCAAGACGCTTGCCTGCGGCCGTCTTGCCGCATCCCGGCATTCCAATGAGGGCGACGTTGCGCGTGGCGAGCCTGATGTCGTTCTCGGTCGTCTGCACCAGGCCCTGGTCCACATCCTTGCCTAAAAAGAGCCTGCTTGCATAGAGCGCCTGCGAGACAAGCATGGCAAGGCCGGACTCGCAGGGCACGCCCAGCCGTTCGGCGGCCATGCAAAGCCCCGTGCGCTCGGGGTTGTACACCACATCGAGCACGCCTACAAGGTTTGTAAGCTCGCGGAGCTGCTCGTCGGTTAGGGGGGAGGCCGGGCAGTTGGGATACATGCCCACGGGCGTGGTGTTGACCACGAGCCTTGCGTCGGCGTGACGCTGCGCTAGCGTCTGGTAGGTCTGGTTTCCGGTGCGCGATATTACCACCACGTGCGCTCCCAGGTCCTCCAAGGATGCCTGGACCGCCTGGCTGGCACCTCCCGAGCCGAGCACCAGCACCTTCTTTGCGGCAAGGACCTGCGTGGCCGTGGCACCCAGCTCGCGCATGCAAAACCTCTCGAGCATCCACGAGAAGCCCAGCACGTCCGTGTTGTCGGCCAGGATGCTGCCGTCCTGTTGTCGCACCAGCGTGTTTGCCACGCCCAAGCGCTCCACGCGAGAGGTCCTTACGTCTGCCAGCTCGGCCGCACGACGCTTGTAGGGAATCGTTACGTTTATGCCACGCCACGTGCCGTTGCGTATGAACTCGTCAACGTCCTCGGGCTCGCACTCAAACAGCCCGTACGGCGTGCTCCCAAAGACGCCGTGTATGCGGGGCGACCAGCTGTGGCCCAGCGTTCGTCCCAAAAGCCCAAAGGGTGGCAGACCATCCTGTGTGGTGTCGTGCATCGCTACACCACCTCCGTGTACGAGCCAAGATAGCGGAACTCCTCGCACACGTCGGCCAACGAGTTCATAAGCGACAAGAACTCGGGCGCGGCGGCGGGATACTCAATGTCAAAATAGAACATGAACTCAAAGTCCTTGCCGGGAATGGGTCGGCTCTCCAGTTTGGTGAGGTTGATGTTCAGCGCATAGAAGCGTGCCAGCACGTTGTAGAGCGCGCCTGGCTCGTGATCGACCACCACCATGAGCGAGCTCTTATCTGCACCCGCATAGATGGTGAGGTTCTTTGCGATGCATACGAATCGCGTGTAGTTGTTCTGGTTGTCTTGGACACACTGGTCGGCTATGCGCAGATCGTAGAGTGTGGCGCACGACCGCGACGCCAAGGCTGCCACGTCCATGCGCTCGGAGCGTGCCACCATCTCCGCCGCCTTGGCGGTATTCTCGCAAATGTGGACGCGGCAGTTTGGGAGGGAGGATATGTAATTGGCGCATTGGTTTATGGCCTGTTGGTGGCTATATATTATGCGCACGTCGTCCTTTGTCATGCCGGGCTTTACCAGCAGGTTGTGGTCGATCTTTAGGCGGCAGCTGCGCACTATGAAGAAGTTGTGCCTCATCATGAGGTCGTACACCTGGTTGACAGAACCTGCGGTGGAGTTCTCTATGGGCAGCACGCCAAACTGGGCCTCGTCGTTCTCCACCGCCTTAAACACGTCCTCAAACGTGGGATAAAACCCAAGGGTCGAGCGCCTAAACAGACGATCGACGGCAATCTGCTGATATGCGCCCTCAACGCCTTGGCATGCCACCCGGGCCTGTGCCGGAAACAGCAACGGGGATTCGCTCAGCGCTTGCTGGATAACGCGCGCCTCGTTGCTTTGGTGGCCAAGGGCCTTGTGCTGAGCCTCGCGCGAGGCGTCCATGAGCACCGATTGGATCACCGTGGCGTAATTGGCCAGCTCGGGAGGCACGCGATTGGCGGCCGCGACAATGTTTTGTCGCTCGCGCGTGCGATCGTATACGGGTTTGCCACTTGCGCGCTTGTACTCGGCCACCTCCGCCGAGACCTCCATGCGCTCGAGGATGAGCCTGGAGATGTCGCTGTCTATGCGGTCTATGTGCGCGCGAATGTCGGAGAGATCCTTCATGTTGCTGCCAATCTGCTAGAACGTGAGGGGAGGGCAAAGGGGAGTATCCCCATCGCCAAGCAATGGGGATTCGGGTGGAAAGGAGAGCCATGAGTCAAGCAGGGCCAGGGCCATGGCAGCCTCTGCAATGGGCACGGCACGCGCGGCGACGCAGGGGTCGTGACGACCTCGCACCGCAAGGCTTGCGGGTTCCATGGCGTTGAGGTCGACGGAGCTTTGCTCCATGCCAATGCTCGGTGTGGGCTTTACGGCCATGCTAAACAGCACGGGGGCACCTGTGGTTATGCCGCCCAAGGTACCGCCGGCGTTGTTGGTCTTAGGACATGGTTGGCCATCGCGAATCTCGTAGGCGTCGTTGTTTTGCGACCCACGCATTCCCGCCACGCAAAAGCCCGCGCCAAACTGGAGACCCTTAACGGCGGGTATCCCAAACACGATGCGCGCGATGGCGCCTTGCACCCCGTCGTAGCGCGGGCCTCCTATGCCCCAGGGCATGCCCGTGGCCACGCACTCCACCACGCCGCCCAGGGAGTCCTGCGATCGCCTGGCCTCATCGATCGCCTGCGCCATGCGCTTGCCTGTCTCTGCCCGCAAAACGGGGAAGTCTGTCGTGGGATCAAGGCCTTCAAGGCGCTTGATCTGCTGTGCAAGATGCGCGTTTGCCTTAGGCGAGTTGTCGAGCGCGTCAAAGGCCTCATCTTCCACGTTGCCGACTTGCAGCACGTGGGCGGCAACCTTTACGCCTTGCTTGCCCAACATCTGCAACGCAATGCCGCCGGCAACGCACAGGGGTGCCGTGAGCCTTGCCGAGAAGTGCCCGCCGCCCGACACGTCCTGATGTCCGCCCCACTTGGCCCAGGCGGCAAAGTCCGCATGGCCCGGGCGCGGCACGCGCCTAAGCTCGTCGTAGTCCTGCGAGCGCGTGTTGGTGTTCTGTATAAGCGCGGCCAGTGGCGTTCCGCATGTCTCGCCGCGTTCGTTGAGGCCGCCAACAATGGTGGGCTTGTCTGCCTCCTTGCGCGGCGTGGACCAGGCGTTGCGCCCGGGTGCACGCCTGTTGAGGAATCGCTGAAGCTCGTTGAGGTCAAGCGCGAATCCGGAGGGCAGGCCCTCCACCACGCAGCCGATGGCGGGGGAGTGCGACTGCCCAAATATGGTTACGCGAAGCTTGTTGCCAAATGTGGACGACATGGCGTCTCCAAAGATCGAGGTTTATAGGGTTGGCGCGCTATGCCACGGTGCCACCGAGCTTGTGGTAGTCCTCCCAAAAGGTGGGGTACGACTTTGCGACGCATTCAGACCCCAAGATGCGAGTGGGCCCGGTGGCATGCGTGGCCATTATGGCGGCCATCATGGCTATGCGATGATCGTTATGGGCGTCCACCACGCCGCCACGCAGGCGCTCCGTGCCCTCCACAACAAGGTCGTCGTCGCAGACGTGGGCACTGCCTCCCATGGCGTTGATGGCGCCGGTGACAGAGGCGAGCCGATCGGACTCCTTGAGGCGCAGCCTGCCTGCGTTGAGGAAGCGGCTGGTTCCGGGAGCCGTTGCCGCCACGGCTGCAAGTGGCGGCACCAAGTCGGGGATGGCGCTCACGTCGAGCGTGGCCGCGCGTGGCGTGTCCTTGGTGGCACGTGCGGCCGAGCCCTTGCGTGCAATGCGGGCGCCAAAGCTGGTGAGTGCTGCAAGCACCGCCCTGTCGCCCTGAGCGCTTGCAAGGTCGAGTCCTGTGACGGTTAGGCCCTCGCGCTCAAGCGCACCTGCCGCGAGCCAAAAGGCGGCGTTTGACCAATCGCCCTCAACCACGCAGGTACGTGGCGCAACAAGCGGACGTGGCTGGACGCCATAGCGCTCATATGCCACCCCGTTTTGCGTGGTGCTCTGTACGGACAAATCTGCACCAAAGAGCCCAAGGGCATTTATGGTTAGCGTGATGTAGGGCCGTGACTCCACTGGCTTTTTGACCAGCAGTACGGTGGGCTCACGCAGCAGGGGAGCGGCTAGCAAGAGTCCGCTTACGTACTGAGAAGACACGTTGCCTGGCATCACAAACGTTCCGCCGCGCAGTGCACCATCCACCTCAAGGGCGTTTTGGTTCCACTCCAGATGCGCCCCATGCGCACGCAGCTGCTCGTCCAAGGGGGCAAGGGGGCGTTGCGAGAGCCTGCCGTGACAGACGAGGCGGGCAGAGATGCCCAGCGCGCAGACGACTGGCAGCAGGAACCGCAGGGTGGAACCAGACTCTGCGCAATCCAGCTGCAAGCGTTCCTGTTCTTGTTCCTTGTCCAAAGCATGCAGGCGTTGCCAAATGCCGGCAAGGCAGTCCCTTGTTGCCTCTATGTCTTGGGAGGTCGTGTTGCACACCAGCTCGCAAGGCTCCTCGCACAACGCAGACAGAATGAGCAGCCTGTGGGCCATGGACTTGGAGGCGATGGCGTTAACCGAACCCTGTAGGCTTGAGGGTGTGACGAGCGTCTCCATATCCTAGTCCCTGCGCGTTCCACAGCCGAGGCGAATTACCTCGTCCAGCTCGGCAAGCGTCGTCTTTCGTACGAACACCGACCCAATGCGGCGGGGAACGACGAGGTTGACGGCCTGTCCATGGCGCTTTTTGTCGTGGACGGCGTAGCGACGGATGACCTCGTGCGGCAGCGACGTGTCCGTAGGCAGGCCATGGGCCTGGCATGCAGCCTCCACGAGCCTCGTGATGCCGGGTTCGGCCCATCCAAGCGCCTCGGCGGCACGGGCAACGCAGCAAAGGCCAGCTGCCACCGCAGAGCCGTGGCCAAGCTGGTAGTTGCTCGCGGCCTCGATGGCATGTCCCAGCGTATGGCCGAGGTTGAGCGTCTGGCGCAGCCCTTGCTCGCGCTCGTCGGCATTCACCACGTCGCGCTTTATCTCCATGTTGCGTGCGACCACGCGCGCCATCCCCAGATCGTCGTAGCCGCTGGCGTTTATGGGATGGCGACAAATGCTGTCAAACAGCTCCGGGTCGGCCAGCACGCCGTGCTTTATGACCTCGCCGCACGAGTCGCTCAAGAGGTCGTGATCCAAGGTGTGAAGGCAGCATACGTCCGCGATCACCAGACTTGGCTGATGGAATGCCCCTGCGAGGTTTTTTCCTGCGGCGAGGTCCACGGCGGTCTTGCCGCCAACCGAGGAGTCCACCATGGCCAGAAGCGAGGTGGGAATCTGCACCACCTGAATACCGCGCAGATACAGAGCCGCGGCAAGCCCCGCCATGTCGCCCGTAACGCCGCCGCCAAGAGCCACGACCACGTCACCGCGTGACAACTCAAGCTTGGCGATTCCCTCCAGAATCGACTCAAGGGTGCACAGTCGCTTGTGTTGCTCGCCGGCCGCAAAGGTAACGGTGCCCACCGCATAACCGGCACGCGCCAAGGACTCTTGCACACGCTGTGCGTAGAGGGGTCCCACGTTGGAGTCGCACACGATGACGGCAGATGTCCCGCCGGCTGCCTCTCGTATATAGGTGCCAGCGTCGTCTAGCAGGTCGATGCCCACGTAGACGTCATAGGACCTGGAGGTCGTGCTCACGGGCACGACGGACACGACGTTGGACGCGACCGAGTTGTTTTCTAGCACGCTCATTGGCCCTCGATCTCCTTCTTTCTTTGGTCGCCCTCCTCAAGAAGCGCCTTGAGCGTGGCCGCGTCGTTGTTGTCCAGAGCGTCCTTGTATTGCTGGAGGTTGTGTATGAGGGTGCCGACCTCGGTCGAGAGAAAGTCGGCGTTGTCCAAAAAGAGCTCCGTCCACATCTGGGCGTTGAGCCTTGCCACGCGCGTGAGGTCCTTGTAGCTTCCAGCCGAGAAGCCCTTGTGCACCTGGGCGGTGGGACTCTTTACATAGGCGTTGGAAACCACATGCGCCAGCTGGGAGGTGAAGGCAATCACCTCGTCGTGATGCTCGGCGGTGCTGAGGGTAAACGTGCCAAACCCACAGGGCTCAAGGAGATGTTTAAGCCTCTCCAGCACGTCGAGCCGCACGAAGTCGTCCATATTTGCGGGAGGAACCACCACCAGCGGCGCATCCACAAACATGTTGGCACGCGTGTGGGCGAACCCCGAGTACTGCGTGCCTGCCATGGGATGGCAGCCCACAAACGTCCACTCGTATCCCTCTGCCAGCTCGAAGCACGCCTGGCATATGGAGCGCTTTACGCCAACCACGTCCATGACGATCGCGCCGGCGCTTATGCGTGGCGCCATGGCGCGAAGCCAGCTTATGGACACCTGGGGGTATCCGGCAAGGATTATGAGCTCGCAGGTTGGCACCACGTCGTCGGTGAGCTCCCCGTCAACGCACTCTATCATGGCGAGCTCGAGCGTGGAGGCCGTGCGGTTCCAGGCATACACCTCCGTGCCGCCTTCGTGCAACGCTTTGGCAAACGAGCCGCCTATGAGGCCGAGGCCTAGGATGCCCACGCGGTCCGCAACAAATTTGGGGTCGTCTGGCACGCTTGGATGGTGGGGGAGAAGGCTGTCTTGTGTCATGTGCTAGTCCCTCTCGCTCAGGTCGGCCGTAATCGCCTCACGGATGAGCTTGATGCGTCGCATGGCGTCGGCAAACTGCTCGGGAGTGAGCGCCTGGGCGCCGTCCGACCACGCCTCGGAGGGGCAGTCGTGTACCTCTATTTCCAGGCCATCGGCTCCCGCTGCCGTGGCGGCGTATGCGGCCGAGCGCACGTAGCGCGTGTAGCCCGTGGCATGGCTGGGGTCGCCCACAACGGGAAGGTGCGACAGGTGCTTGAGCACGGGGATGGCGTTGAGGTCAAAGGTGTTGCGCGTGCGGGTCTCAAAGGTGCGGATGCCGCGTTCGCACAGTATGACCTGGGTGTTGCCCTCGCTCATGATGTATTCGGCCGCCATGAGCAGCTCGTCAATGGTCCCCGAAAGGCCGCGCTTGAGCAGGATGGGCGTGTTGGTCTTGCCCACCTCCTTGAGCAGGTTGAAGTTCTGGGCGTTGCGCGCGCCGATTTGCATAACGTTGATGCCCTTGTCAACAAAGAGCTGCACGTCTCGAGGGTCCATGACCTCCGAGACTATGGGCATGTCTAGCTCCGCGCGAGCCTCGAGCAAGAGGTCGAGGCCTTCCTCGCCCATGCCTTGGAAGGCATAAGGTGAGGTGCGGGGCTTGTAGGCTCCTCCGCGCAGCATGGTGGCGCCTGCCTCCTTGGCAAGGCGCGCGATCCTTATGAGGTTCTTTCCCTCCACCGAGCAGGGCCCGGCCATAACCTGAAAGTTTCCTCCGCCAATAAGGACGCCATGACCGCAGTCGACCACCGTGTCCTCGGGATGGAACTTGCGGTTGGCCTTCTTAAACGGCTCGCTCACGCGCTGCACGCGCTCGATGATGCTCATGGACTCCAGGAGGAACGGGTCAATCTGCGTCGTGTCGCCAATTATGCCAACTATGGTTTCGTTGTCACCTTGCGAGACATGCGTCTTAAACCCGCGATTCTCTATCCATGCAATGAAACCCTGCAACTGGTCGTTGGTCGCTTCCTGCTTTACAACCGCAATCATAACAGCACTCCTTGTGTAGGGGTTTTATCCAACGGCACATGCTACCACGGCATCTGCCGTTGGATGCGCTAATGTTGCGTACCGTAACAAATAGTGTCAAAAGGGTACGCGACCCTTTTACCAAAATGACCGCAACAGGTGAAAGGAAGTGTGTGGAGTGCCTGTACCTCAGTGGCTCGATCTTTCGGCGGTATTTGTGGGCGCGATTGCCGGGGTTCTTGTGTCAAAGCAGCACAAGCTGGACTTGGTGGGATTCATTGGCATGTGTCTTATCTGCGCCTTGGGAGGAGGGCTGTTGCGTGATGCCATCATGCAGGCGGGGAGCGTGTATGCGCTCGAATCCAGGTGGCCCATACCGCTGTGCGTGATTACGGCCGTGGTGGGCTTTTTCTTTCCCAGCGTTGCGGAGCAGTTTCCCCGCCTGTACGAATGGGTGGACATGATCTCGGTGGCGCTGTTTGTAATTGCAGGTACCGACAAGGCCATACTGCACAACCTGTACCTCTCGGGCATCATCCTTATGGGGACCATTACGGGCGTAGGTGGAGGCATGCTTCGCGACGTCTTTTTGGGCGAGGTGCCACAGGTGTTTAGGAAGTCCAACTTCTATGCCCTGTGCGCCATAATGGGGGCGATTGCCTACTATGTGTGCAAATGCGTAATTGGGCTAGACCAAACCGTGTCCTCGGCAACAACGGTGGCGGTTGTGGTGCTGCTGCGCCAGGCGTCGCTTCACTTTGACATAACGACTCCGGCGGACGTGGACCTCACCCCCAAGGTCGTAGAGACGGGACGTCGCGTGGCAGAGGATGTAAAGGCGCATGCCTGCGAGGCCATAAAGAAGAAGTAGGGCATTAAGGCTGGGATGAGCGATGGGGATGCTCCCCTTTGCTTGTGCTTACCAAGTAAAGGGGAGCATCCCCATCGCTCGCGGCGTCTCTATTGTTATGCCGAAGTTCCGTACGCGAGAAGCTCGTCTACGGTGACAAAGGAATAGCCCTGCTCGACGAGCTTGGGCAGCGCTTGCGAGAGCGCCTCCACGGTTTGCTCGCGCTCACCGCCGCCATCGTGCATAAGGATCACCTGTCCCGGCTGGACGGAGAGAATGGCCTCGACGATCTTGTCGACGCCCGGCTTGCTCCAGTCCTCGGTGTCTACGTCCCAGCCAATCTCTGCGTCCACGTACGGCCAGAGGTTGGTGATGGCGTCTCCATAAAAGTTGCCGCCCGGCGCGCGCATGATGTGCTTGGGTTCGGTGCCCAGCACGTCGGCGATGGCCCTGTATCCCTTTTGTATCTCTTCGACCTGCTCGTCGGCAGACATAAAGGTAAGATTGGCGCCTTGGCCAGAGCCAGCTGCATGGTCCCATGAATGCGTGCAGACCTGGCAACCCATCTTGTTGGCGCGTTTAACCTGCTCGGGGTGGTCGGCAATCTGGTTTCCGATGGTAAAGAAGGTGGCCTTGGCATCGTACTTCTCTAGGATGTCAAGAATGGCGTCGGTGGTCTGGGGCCACGGACCGTCGTCAAAGGTGAGGGCGATTACTCGGTCGGCGGGCTTGGCAGTGTAGATTTGGTAGCCGGCGTTGATTGGTTCGGCAACGGTCTTCTCCACACGCTTGCCCGAGATGCTTCCCGTCTTGACCTCGCGCTTGCCATCCTGTCCGTCCGAGAGCAGATGGATCGAGCCATTCCAGTAGGCGGCAAAGCTCGTGTCGCCCTCATCGGTTTTGTAGGGGATCGACTCCTCGGTGGTCTCGTAGTCCTCGGTAACGTCGGCGCCGTCATCGACCTCAACGGTTGCGTTGGCTGCAAGGGCCGAGTCCACGGTTTCGGTCTTTCCGTTGATGGTTACCGCGCACAGCTCGCCCTTGCCTTCCTCAAGAATCGAGCCGTCGATGGCAAGAAGATTGCCCGGGGTGGGGTTTACCACGCCCGTTTCGAGCAGCGTGTGCACGGTATCGCCTTTGCGTACCTCAACAGGCTGGCCGTTAACGGTAACGTTAAAGACCATAAAGTGCTTGTAAGCAAAGAAGCCGCCAACGCCTAAGGCGCCAAGCACAATCAGCACGACAAGAACGATTGCGAGCGGGTGTCTCTTTTTTGGGGCTGGTTGTGCCATGTGACGTGCTGTTTTCTTTTGAGCTGCCATTGTTCCTCGATTCTGTTGCGGCGGGCGTGTTTGTAGCATGCATAGTACTATAAAAGGCGTGCGAGGTGGCGCCTCTTGCGGATGCCAACTGCTAGAAGACGGCCGCATGTTGGTAGCGCAGAACAGTTTACGGGGTGGCTGGCTTGGCGCGAAGGTCCATGCCAAGCCGTCGCGGTACGCCCGTCGGCGATTGTATTTCCCGATCGTGTTTCCCGATTGTATTACTTTCAGGATGTGATTTGCGACATTTCTTGGGCGGTTATGTCGCTTTTCGCACCACGGTTGCAGGTCGGTGCGTACGTGTGTCGGGAAGCGTGCTGTGATTGCGAGCTGTGTGGCTGGCGCGCCCGGAGATGTGCTGTCTTTTCGAGCAGTGTGGCTCGCGTGCCCGGAGATGTGCTGTCTTTGCGAGCTGTGTGGGTTGGTATGCCACACAGCTCGCGATTACAGCACACATTGCCGGGGACCACCCACACAGCTCGCCAAGACAGCACACATCGTCCCGTGTCACCCACATATGGCGGATTGGGGCTTGACCCCAAACGGCCACGGCACCCGAGGGCCGACCACCCTACTGCTGCCCGAGCTGTAGAGGGTAACCTGTTGGTGACCTGTCCCAAGGCATAGCTTTGCAAACTCTTCACATTGTGGAGACAGATGTCCCCATTCGTGCTATTATCCCTTTGTTCGCCCCTATAGCTCAGTGGATTAGAGCGTTTGCCTCCGGAGCAAAAGGTCGAGGGTTCGAATCCCCCTGGGGGCACCAGATAAAACAGCAGGTCAGATAGTATGTCTGGCCTGCTTTTTGTTTGGGCTCTTTCCTCGTTACTGCACAGAGCTTTCTGAAACGCTGCACGTTAACGTCTTCGGGTGTCAAGAATTGCGCTACGTGGTATGGGCGTACTTAGACTGAAAGACCAAAACGTAGTTACAAGAAGTCAAGAACCATCCACATATTGCGCGTCTGCTATGGCGTGCGTGAGGAATGAATTTTCCAAGGAATGAATTGTCCAAGGAATGACTAATTGCAGGTTACTAAAGCATCCGATTATCGATCCGGAGAAAAAGGCCGAGGGGTCAAATCCTCCTGGAGCATCAGGCAAAACGGCAGGACGGCATCGCGGCCGAGCCTGTTTTTTGGTGGCTTGTTAAGGTGCTTGTTAAGGCGCGTGCAGAATGCGGAGGTTTGCCGCCCCGAAACGCCCGTACAACCTCCGTGTTTGCACACGACGGAGCTGGCCGCGTGCAAATGCGGAGGTTTGCCGCCCCAAAACGCACGGATAACCTCCGTATTTGCACACGTCAAAGCACGCGCGTCAATCCGCGCGGGTGGGAATGCGGCTGCGCTCCACGAGCTTCTTGTACACATGCTCCACCATCCAGGGTTCGGTGGACGACAAGAGCGCTTCCTTGAAGCCAAACCAGCGCACGGCTTTGTTTTCTCGTTCGTTTACAGTAAGGGGTTCGGTCTCGTCGGCCTCGGCGAGGAAGGTGACGTTGAGGTGCAGGTGGCTCGGCACGTAGACGCCGCGCTTTATGTGGCCATCCGCCGTGAGCGTCTCGAGGCTCAGGATGTCCGGACAAACCAACCGGCCGCTTGTGATGCCCGTCTCTTCCTCAAGTTCGCGTAGGGCGACCTGTCGCAGGTCATCCGAGCCGTCGGCGTGACCGCCCACCCACGACCACGAGTCGTATAGTTTGTGATACACCATGAGCGTCTTGGTCCGCTCGTGGTTTACCGTCCAGATGGACGTGGTTACGTGCGCGACGAGGTTGCTCCGCAGCAGGTAGTCGTGGTGTTCGCTCATGAACCGCAGCATCTGCGCGCGGTCGTGCTCCTCCTGCTCGCATAGGGGAGTGAATGCCATTATTTCGTCAATGAGTGCCATTTTGTTGCGCCTCTCATGCATTGGTATCGTTTCGAGATAGGCTGGCTTCCAAAGCCTCCTCTACTTGAGCCTCCTCTTCTCGTCCCATTGCGCGCAACGTTAGTGCGCGAGAGCTATGGCTTATCGCAAGCTCGGGGTCAATTTGAATCGCTAGATCGATTTCCGACAATGCCTCTTCAAGACGACCCAATTCCCTCAAGCTAACGCCGCGCGAGCGATGGTACTCCGCGCTGCCCGGCTCCAGGCGCACGGCCTCGTCGTACTCCGCCAGCGCCTCCTCGTGGCGGCCCATATAGTTCAGGGTGACGCCGCGCGAGTGGTGGTACCTCGCGCTTCCCGGCTCCAGGCGCACGGCCTCGTCGTCCTCCGCCAGCGCCTCCTCGTGGCGGCCCATATAGTGAAGGGTGACGCCGCGCGAGTCGTGGTACTCCGCATTGCCCGGATCAAGGCGCACGGCCTTAGTGAAGT
>JAUMWL010000105.1:4631-10213 GCA_030529665.1 Coriobacteriales bacterium | reverse complement strand
CCGGTATTGTGCGCCTTCCGCTCCATAGACGCCACCAAGGTTGCCATAGACCTCATTAAACGACAAAAGCCACAGGGCGTCGGTCGTTGCGCTTACCACCGACATATCGTTCTGACGTTTAACCTCTCCCATGTTGTTGGTCAGCTTCTTCACCGCCACAACGCTGACACGAAGGACGTCCGGCAGCAACGTCAAGAAGCCCTCGTTGAGCCATTCGCGCATCTCGCTCTTCTCCCAGCCGCCTGCGTTGGTCCAGTCGGAGTTCATGCGATGCGTCGTCGGCACGTTCGCGAACTCGAAGCTGATGCCGGCCACGCCGCCGCCCGCCAACTCGTCGTGGCGGAAACCCAGGATGCGCACAGAGGTATCGGTGCCGTCCTTCAGCTTGAGGGGCTTCTCTGCGCCTTGCAGCCTGTCGCCCCCGTCAACAAGACCGTACTCCCTCGCAATCGCCTTCCACTCCGCGTCGCTACCCGCCGCCGCGATGGCCGCAGACAGCGCCTTCAGCTCCGCCCACGAGTACTCTGCCAGCCCGCTCCTCGGCTCGAAGCCGATTCTCCCCGCGCTACTCTCGTTTGCACCGGCGCGCTCCCGCCCTTGCACTCCCCTGCGCCGTCTACCGTCCTCGCCAAGGCAACAGTCCAGCATGCGCACCGCGAACAGCTCGCTCAGGAACTCTGCGTCTGTATCGTATAGGTGCCAGAACATGGCCTGCAGGTTCACCAGCCGCATGAGCAGCCCCAGGTCAAGCTCGACGTCCTCGAGGTATATGGGCAGCACTTGCTTGTGTAGGTTGAGCGCGAAGTGCGTCTCTTGGTTGCACCAATCGGATTCCTTCGACGCCCTAGACAGAAGGGCGATGAAGCATGAGCCACCCGTGCACGTGGCTTGCGATGTAGTCAGGGTACTTCGAGCCCTTCTGAATGCCATCGTCGTACCACACGCGGTAGCCCTCGTCCACAAGCGCGCGGATTATGGGCAGGGCGGCGTTCCTGTCCGCGTGCGCATAGCTCACGAACACGTAGTCGCGATGGCCCTCGTAGACCTTGGGCTTGTCTTCCGGCATAGCCTCGCCCTCCCATAAGCAGCAACCGAACCCGTCGTCGCGGGTCGGCTTCCAGCTTATCACATAGTAACGGGAAGGCCAGTTGCGCCTCCCGAGGGGAAGGACGTACGCATGAAGCCAATCCCGCATAGCGGGACATGGGTATGGTGAAAGAGGCCTGGCCCCAATCCGCCACTGATTACCATTTGTGATTTCAACAGATTCCCCATGGTGGCGCAACCACTTCTGGTCCGCCGTGTGTATACGTCCTAAAATGATTAACGCATAGCCAATTGCACTTCTGGGTATGTTAGGATATGAAGCAACTGGGAAAGGAGGTTACGACACATGGCTACATCGAGCATTGGCAGGACAACCATTGTAAAGAAGCCCTACGGAGAAGATCTGCTGAAGGCAATTAAGCACTACAAAGCTACACGTCAATCGAGAGGCGGTGTGACGTCCCCCAACCTCATAGCCGAAACGCGTGCCGTAGGCATGCGGAAATAGGCTCGGTGCGCATGCGATTTGGAATCTACAGGCTATCAGCGCTAATTGAGAACAACGAACTGCAAGCCAGCACGTATGAGGCACTTCGGGAGTTTGACTGCGGATATAAAGCTGACGACGTAATGGGATACCTGCGCAATAGCGCAGTTAACGATGACAAAGCCGGAAGATGCCGTACTTACCTCATCATCGATCTTGATGAGATATATGCACAAACCCCAAAGGTGAGGATACTAGCTTACTTCACCATTACTCAGCATAGTCTGGACATTACGGAGTTGGCTACGGATGAATCGATGACCGAAGCACTGGACTATCTGCTCGGTGACCGAGAAGTCAACGCTTCCCATATCGCATCCGGCTATCTCATTGCGCAGTTTGCCAAAGATAAGTCATTTTACCAAAGCGCAAAGGGGTTCTTGCAGTTTGCTCAAGAAATCATTGAGCGTGCCTCCGGACTTGTTGGCGGAGTATATATTGTGCTGGACTGTAATGCTGAAAAGCTCCGAGAATACTATCAGGACTTGGGCTTTACATGCATCGGAGAACGCAACGAAGCCAATGGCGAGTGTATCTATCAGATGCTGAAGCCAATAGGCCAGGGTTTGGAAGCAGGGTTTCTTGGTAACGTTCAAAAGGACATAGGATTATAGAGTCTGCAAAGAACACTACAAGGTAAAGCGGAATCCAGCCATGAGCAAATTGGAGGTACAGAGTATTGGAAATCCACAGTCCCGATCCTTTCCTCTACACATACTGTTCCCTATCGACCCTGAGCATAATTGCAAAGAATGGCACTCTTAGGTTCTCTGACATTCGCAAGTCGAACGATAGCAAGGAGCTAATCTACGGCTTCAACCAAGTCAAAAAACGCTTGTCTGCGTTAGTATCGGACAATCGGGAACTCATGCGTAGGATGGGTGAAGCAGTGGGAAAAGGATGGGTTGAACAGTCGGAAGTGTCCAGCGAGTACACCCCGCTCTTTGATGAGGCTATCTCACTGTGCGAGGAATATGCTTCACGATTTTATGCGTATTTCCTCAAAGAGTACTTCGATGAGGACGACCTAGTATCCGAGGACACGTTCCTCGACTATTGCGACTTTATCGTTGAGCAGCTCGGCGAAATCTCCCGCACCATGAAACGCGAACGAAATGGGAAGCCCATCGACGATGCCTCAGTACAACTGCTTGGCGAACGCTGCCTAACGCTCTGCTTCACTGGGAATGGCGATTTGCTAAGCCAGTGGCGCGGCTATGGAGATAACGGCCGAGGTGTTGCAGTGGGATATCGCAGGTCTGACATTCAGCGCTTCTTGTCTTGGTGGAAGCAATTCGAGTCAGTCTCCAAGACTAACCCTGGACACCTTAAACACGGAACCGTTTACTACCGCGATAGGGACGACAGCTTCACAACCATTACGACACATACAATGCGGCACAGAAAGTTCATGGAGGAGCGTTGGGAACTCACGAGGGGCAACATCTTGCGAAGCGACGAAATCAATCTGTGCGACTTATGTATCTATGATCTGCTTTGTCCCCTCCTTCGCCATGGCTTACCCTCCACTAACACTACCGTAGCGAGAAGTCGAACGCTAATGCGCGTTTTCAAAACGTGCAAGGAATACGTTCCACTATTCAAGCAACCTCTCTTCTATGAGGAAGAGGAAGAGAGGCTCTTCATCTGGATGAGGGGCGGTAAGGAGATTAATTCCCTGAGCGAATACGTCTCCCAAAGTGTCGGCAGCGTAATGTCAAGCAACATCGGATTTGCCTCGTATTTAGACTTGGGGGCACTTGGCAACAACGCTCATCCCAAGAAAAAAGGTACGGATATTCTTGGTCCTGCGCCAACGGTACCGGTAGGCAGAATCGTGATCGGCCCTTGCTGCAAGGCGACTGAACACGATATTGCCACGCTTTTCTATAACTACGACAAGAAACCTGAAACCATACGGTCTCATGTTCCGTATGTGGGATAGCATTATCTGGCTGTGGACGTCAAAAACCACACATGTACCACCACAGCGCTCAGTACGCGACCCGACCAACGAAGAAGGGCGAGAAGTCCACGCCGCTGCGATGGTCAACGAGGTCGTCCACGCCAATGTGCAGGTCCAGCTTGGAGGGGTTGTCGGCTCGAACGAGCAGGCCGCTTTGGGCTCCCTTTCGAACATGGAGCGACCCCGCGGGCACTCGCATCACAATCAGCTCCCTGTCCTGAGTGTTGTTCAGTATCACGTGCCACTCAAGCGAGAGGTACGAGACGTAGGGGTTTATCCAGCAAACGGACTTGCCTTCTCCGAGCTTCGCGTAGTTCACGTTTTTCCCGATCGCAAAGCCATGCCCCCGCGCGTAGTCGATCGCAAGGCGTTTCGTGCGCGTGCCAAAAGCTAGGCGCTCGCCCACGTCCGAATCGTTCGCAGATGCCGAGGCACCGCGGCCCGCCCCCTTTGAGCGGAACGTCCGTATGCCAACGAGTTGCATAAGGAGAAGCGCGCCGTCGATGTACTGGTCAAGGAGCTTCTTTCGCGCGCTGCCCAAGCTATTCCGCACCGTCCCCTCTTCGGCCTCCGCGATGGCACCCGAGGCCATCGCCTCGCGGATAAGCGCGCTCTGCAAGTAGTCGACATCCGCATCATCAAGGCTGTCGTCGTCCGTCGTAAGCACAACGAGCCTATCCCACCAAGGCATCTCCACCATGTGCCGTGCTAGGCTCACCAGCAACTTGGATGAGCGCCCCACGAGCGCTCGCCTTTGAGAGACGAGCAGGTACACGCCGCTCGTCTTGCACGCGCCTGTCTCTAGCAGGTCCTCGGACAGCCCCCGTGGGGCACAGAAGAGCCTACCGGACGCCCACGCGGGATCCTCAAGACGCATGATTCCGGTTGGGTCTCCACCGTACAGCACGAGGCTAATGGTTCTGGACTGCGTTTCCATGGCCGGTCCGCCCGCCTTTCGCCCTTCGACATCTTCAGTACCCTTGCGAGATCATGATCTCATAGGATTGGGTCCGCGTGAAGATCCGAAGTGGGGATTCCCGATTGCGCGGTCAGTGCCCTTATTGGCGCGTATTGCGCCAACGGCATAGGCAAAGGCTCGGAGCAACGTGGCGTGACGCTCGCCGACTCGCCGTCTGCGCAAAAGCGATTGACCTATACTGGTCCTTTGGACGGCGTGAGGAGTTCTCATGGGCTTTGACGTTAAGGGGCTTAGGTGCGACAGCTGCGGTGCACCGCTTCCAGTTGGCCGAATACTGCGCGTGGGGATGGTTATTGACTGCGTCTACTGTGGCACGCCCAATTTGGTGACGAGTGATGGCGTCGAGAGTGTGGACGACCATGCCGCGGGACATCGCGAGGCACAGAAGAACCACTGCCACTTCCATTATCACGAACACAACCATTACCACGCCCGCAACCGATATGCGCATGACGAGGATGCTACGAACGGCGGCGGTCCTATCCCTCACCAGGTGTGGGAAGAGCAGGAATGCGAGAGGGTACGCGAGTCAAGGCGACGCCAGCAGGTGTTTCGCCATAAGCTTGGCGGAATAGCGACAAAGGCACTGCTAGTCCTTATCATGGTCACCTTTGTGCTGATGATGGCGCAAGCTGACGCTGGGGATGCAGCGGTGTACAAGTTGCTCCTTTGCGTA
Source organism: Coriobacteriales bacterium (assembly GCA_030529665.1). Taxonomy (GTDB): domain Bacteria; phylum Actinomycetota; class Coriobacteriia; order Coriobacteriales; family Atopobiaceae; genus RUG440. The sequence goes on along the minus strand of JAUMWL010000105.1, from coordinate 4,998 downwards.
GAGGCCGTGGGGCTTGTCGCGGTGCTCTGCGGGGCACTCGAGCTTAAGGAAAAGTCCATGGAACTGGCCTTGGACGAGGTACGCGCACCAATATCCAGCTCGCGCGTGCGAGGGATGGGGTATATGGACGTAGTCGCCGAGTTCCAGAACGCCGGCTTCGAGGACGTTCGGCCCGAGGGGCTGCGTGACCTCGGCTTCTTGCGCAGGCTCCTGTTCTCCTCGGAGGGCCGGACGGTTTCCGTGTACATAGCGGATAGGCGCGAATACGACACCAATTGCATCTTCCGTAAGTCCGACATTGTGCGAATCCGGTACCATTCCGCGAAGGAGCCCCTCCTCATGCGGTTGTTGTCCGTCCTGCGGTAAC
>JAUMWL010000105.1:1539-4531 GCA_030529665.1 Coriobacteriales bacterium | reverse complement strand
AACCCCAGGGCGACTGGGCGGCAGGATGGAGATTCGCCTCGACGAGGCAAGAAAGAACCGCTACGAGGAGGCCGCGAGCCTCAACGGGCAGACGCTCACGCAGTGGACCATCGCGAACCTCGACGTCGCGGCCGACCGCACGTTCGAGCAGGCCCGCGTGACCCGGCTGGCGAGGGAGGACTTCCGCGCTTTCTGCGAGCTTCTAGACCAGCCCATGCCACAGGCAGCGAGGCGCCTTTTGGAGGAGGACCCGCAATGGGCGTAGGCGGCGCGTTCACTCGCCCCGAGCAGCTTGGCGATGACGCGACGCTCGAGAAAATCTGCAATTAGGGACACGATCGGGGGAGGCTGGTTCAGGAGAGATGCGCCCGTGCAGGTGCCCGCAGTGCTGCTGGGCATGCTGGGAGTGGACAAGAGGTCCCAAGACAAGGAACTCGGCTCGGTGCTACTTGCCGACGCAATAGGAGCCAAGGCCCCTTGCCGTCCGCCGCTACAGGCTGCCCCGCGACTTGACGCCCCTTTTGCGAGCGCCTTCAGGCGTGAGGCACGGCCTCAGCATGGGCACGCAGAAGAGCTTCTGGTTGAACGCCTCGTCGGTGTCGTACGTATACCAAAAGAGCGCCTGCACTGTGCCGAGTTGCAGCTCGAGGTCGCGAGGAAGCTCAACGTCCTCCAAGTATACGGGCAGTATGCTCTTCCCCAGTTCGAGGGCGTAGCTGACCTCGTTTTTGCACCAGACAGAGGCGAGCGAGGAGGACGAGATGAGCGCGATAAGACAGGAACAGTCGTGGACGCGATCGGCAATGAAGGCGGGGAACGACGAGCCCACCTCGATGCCGTCGTCATACCACACGCGATAGCCCTCGTCCACGAGCGCGTCCAGGATGGGCAGGACCGCGTCACTGTCCGCATGTGCGTAGCTTACAAAAACGAAGGGCCTGTCGCCCTTGTAGACCTTTGGCATCGCTCGCTCCTTCCAACACGCTGTTACACCACCATATTAGCACGCGCGCATGGATTCAAATGTGGCACACGCATTCCCGGAAAGGGTGTGCCACTACCCTATGTTTCGAAATTGTAAACTACGCAGCACTTGTTTGTTTTTCAAGAATCGCCAACAAAAGCCCACTTGATTTTGTCCGGATTTCCAAAAACTCGCATGTTCTGAGTAGTTTACATTTTGGAAACAATTGAGACTAGCACTCGCCGCCGAAACCCCGCCGCGTACTGGCGCGCAACCCCAGCTACTTCCCCGCATGCTTCCAAGGCATGCACGCGCGCTCAAGCAAGTCCACGCACTTCATGAGGGCAATCGAGAGGCCCGAGATCAGAATAATCACCGCAAACATGCTGTCGTAGCTAAACGACTTGCGCACGCGCGTCATGTACACGCCCAAGCCCGAGAATCCACCCAGCCACTCCGCGATCACCGCGCCAACGATGGCGTAGGTGGCGCTAATGCGCAGACCGCTAAAGAACTCTTCCATGGCAAGGGGCAGCTTCACCTTTATAAAGATCTGGAAGTCGGTGGCGTTCATGGTGCGCATGAGGTCTATGAGGTCGGGGTCCACCGAGCGAAAGCCGCCCACAAGCGACACGGCCACGGGAAAGAACGTGGTGAGCACAATGAGCACCACCTTTGGCGCCAACCCGTACCCAAACCACAGCACCAAAAGCGGCGCAATCGCCACCGTGGGAACGGTCTGGCTCACCGTTATTATGGGGTCGAGCGCGAGATAGAGCAGCTCAAACCTGTCCATAAGAACCGCTGCCACAAAGCCCACCACCACGCCAATGCCCAAGCCCAACGCCGCCTCCAGCAGCGTGGTACCGGCATGTCGCACCAGCAACGGAGCGTCTTCCACAAACGCGGCAACTACCTCAGAAGGGCTCGGAAGCAAAAAGCTCGGCACGACGCCCGTCCTTACCGCCACTTCCCAAGCCAGCAGCAGCAATCCAAGCATAACCGTAGGCACCATGACCCGTTTGGTAAGAACCTCGCTCTTCTTCATAGCACTCCCTCTCTGTCGTAATTGGGGACCGAACAATGGGGATACTCCCCATGGCCCGAGCTATGCAACGGCAAGCTCGTCTTTTGGCGCGAACTCGGCATCACTCTCGTGGTACTTGCCAATCTTGCGCTCTGTGCTCATCACGTCACCACCGGGACGATAGTCAATCTTTGCAAAGGTCATAACATGACCGCACCCCGCGCGGGCACCCACCAGCTGGCAGTTCTTGAGGACCTCCATGCACAGGTCGTAGTCGCCCTCAATGGTCGTCTCGAACGGGCCAACGTAGTAGTCAACCCCCGTGGAGTCTATGTAGGCAATAACCGCGTCCACCACACGGCACGTTTCTTCATCCGTCGTCGCATCCATAGGCAGGTATTGAATGGCAACCGCACAATTCATAATGCTTCCTCCAAACAACATGGCCAACTGTTGCACGCCAAGCTTACTACGTTCGTGCCATGTTTTATCGGTATTCGCCGAAGAATCATGGCGATTTGTCCCCAGATGGTTTAGCTCTAGTCTCGTATTTGTGTTTGGAATCCAATCCAGGGAGGATCGCATGCCAACCAAGCAAACGCAAAAGGCATCCCAGGCAACCCCGGCTGCCAAGAAAACGAGGGCAACCAAGACAACCAAGGCCGCTCCCAAGGCCAAGGCCGCAAAGGTAGAGGAGACGGTAAAGGCTGAGGAGCCGACAAAGGTAGAAGAGCCGGTTAAGGAAGAGAAGCCCGCCGAGGCCAAGAAGGCCGCCAAGCCCGCAGCAAAGAAGCCGGCAGCGAAAAAGACTGCTAAGGCAACCGACAAAGCAAAAAAGTAAACGTAAATAAACCGGAGGTAAAATCATTATGGCTAAGACTGAAGTCGTTGCGATGATACTCGCAGGAGGTCAGGGAAGCAGACTCGGCGTTCTCACGAAGAAGATCGCAAAGCCGGCAGTTCCGTTCGGAAGCCGTTACAGGATCATCGATTTCCCGCTG
>JAUMWL010000105.1:0-1529 GCA_030529665.1 Coriobacteriales bacterium | reverse complement strand
AAAGCCCGCAGCAAAGAAGACCGCAAAGCCTGCTGCCAAGAAGGCCGCCAAGGTCGAGGAGCCCAAGCCCGCGCCAGCTCCCGAGCCCGTCGTGGTAGAGCCCGAACCCGAGCCCGAGCCCGCGGCCCCCATGCCCGAGCCCAGGCGCAGCGTGGTCTTCATCGGCTCCGAGTGCTATCCCTTTGTCAAGACCGGCGGCCTGGGCGACGTAATGTCGGCCCTCCCCAAGGCGCTCGTAGCCCTCAACTGCGACGTTAAGGTCATCCTTCCCAACTACGGCGTCATCAAGCCGCAGTTTAAGGAGAAGATGGTCTATCGCGGCTCCTTCAACATGGACCTCTGCTCCGATGGCCGCTCCTTCTATGTGGGCATCATGGAGTACGTCAACGACGGCGTCGTGTACGACTTCATCGACAACGAGGAGTTCTTCTCGGGCGGCAACCCCTACACCAACCTTGTGGACGACATCCCCAAGTTCTGCTACTTTGGCAAGGCCGCGCTGGCCGCCCTCAACTACATGGAGTGGGTGCCCGACGTGATTCACTGCCACGACTGGCAGGCCGGCCTCGTGCCCGTGTATCTGCGCACGCTCTTTGCAAACACCCCGCTCGCGCACGCCAAGGTCGTCACCACCATCCACAACCTGCGCTTCCAGGGCAAGTACAACATCCCCACCCTCAAGTACTGGTCCAACCTGCCCGACGACGCCTTCAACATGGGCGCCCTGCAGGAGGAGTGGACCGAGGCCAACATGCTCAAGGGCGGCCTTGCGTACTCCGACCTCATCACCACGGTAAGCAACACCTACGCCGGCGAGATCCAGACCTGGGAGTACGGCGAGGGCCTCGACGCGCACCTGCGTCACCACTCCGGCAAGCTGCGCGGCATCGTAAACGGCATTGACATCAACATCTGGAACCCCGCCACCGACAAGCTGCTCGACACCCCCTACGACGTAACGACCGCAATCGCAGGCAAGAAGGCAAACAAGCTCGCCCTGCAGAAGTCGCTTGGCCTCGCTGAGGACGCAGACAAGTTCGTCATTGGCCTCATCTCGCGCCTCACCAACCAGAAGGGCCTCGACCTCGTGAGCTCCATCGCCTCGAGCCTCATCGACGGCAACACCCAGCTCGTGATTCTGGGCACCGGCGACGCCGAGTACGAGAACGCCTTCCGCGCCCTCGAGAACGACCACAAGGGCGAGGTATGCGCATACATCGCCTACGACGAGGCCCTCTCGCACCAGATCTACGCCGGCTGCGACGCCTTCCTCGTTCCCTCGCAGTTTGAGCCCTGCGGCCTTACCCAGCTCATCTCCATGCGCTATGGCTCCGTGCCCATCGTGCGCGAGACCGGCGGCCTCAAGGACACCGTTGAGCCGTACAACATGTTTGAGAACACCGGCAACGGCTTCACGTTTGACCGCTACGAGTCCGGCCTGCTCTATGACGCCATCAACCGCGCAAAGACCCTGTACTTCGAGGATCGCGAGGACTGGGACAAGATGGTCATCCGCGACATGGAGAAGG
>JAUMWL010000260.1 GCA_030529665.1 Coriobacteriales bacterium | reverse complement strand
ACATCCCCGGCGAGGGCCACAACCTGCAGGAGCACTCCATCGTGCTCATCCGCGGTGGCCGTGTGCGCGACCTCCCCGGTGTGCGTTACAAGATCATCCGCGGCGCGTACGACTGCGCTGCCGTGCAAAACCGCAAGCGTGCTCGCTCCCGCTATGGTGCCAAGCGCCCCAAGTAGTCAGAGCAAGCCAAGGTTTGCCCCAGCTTCAGTTTTGTCTTAAGAAATAGAGGAGAAAAAGTATGCCGCGTCGTGCAGCAGCAGTCCGTCGTGAGGTCATGCCGGACGCAAAGTATAACAACCGTCAGGTTACACAGCTCATCAACAAGGTGCTCCTGGATGGCAAGAAGTCCGTCGCCGAGCGCATTGTGTACGATGCCTTCGACATCGTTGCAGAGCGTACGGGTGAGGACGCCCTCACCGTGTACAAGAGGGCTCTGGACAACGTGCGCCCCAAGCTTGAGGTAAAGCCCAAGCGCGTTGGTGGCGCCACCTATCAGGTGCCCATGGAGGTCAACTCCCGTCGTGCCACCACCCTGGCAATTCGCTGGATGGTTAACTTCTCGCGTGCGCGCAAAGAGAAGACCATGGCACAGCGCCTCGCAAACGAGATCATCGACGCCTCCAACAAGGTCGGTGCCTCCGTCAAGCGTCGCGAGGACCTCTTCAAGATGGCCGAGTCCAACCGCGCCTTTGCGCACTATCGTTTCTAAGCCAGGATCTGGAGTCGTTATTCATTATGGCTAAACCTAAGTACAAGCTCGACAAACTGCGCAACATTGGCATCATGGCCCACATTGATGCGGGCAAGACGACCACTACCGAGCGCATTCTTTACTATACGGGCAAAACCCACAAGATCGGTGAGGTGCATGACGGTGCAGCCACCATGGACTGGATGGTTCAGGAGCAGGAGCGCGGCGTAACCATTACCTCCGCTGCTACCACCTGTTTCTGGGGTGACTATGTCATCCAGATCATTGACACCCCGGGTCATGTGGACTTTACGGCTGAGGTCGAGCGCTGCCTGCGTGTCCTCGACGGTGCCGTGGCGGTCTTTGATGCCGTAGCCGGCGTTCAGCCACAATCCGAGACCGTGTGGCGTCAGGCTGGCACCTACGGCGTGCCCCGCATTGCCTTTATCAATAAGTACGACCGCGTTGGCGCCGACTTCTTCCATGCCATCGAGACCATGAAGGACCGTCTGGGTGCCAATGCCGTTGCCGCTCAGATTCCCATGGGTGCCGAGTCCCAGTTCTGGGGTCTTGTTGACCTCGTAACCATGGAGGCTTGGGACTTCCAGGAGGATGCCAAGGGCATGATCTACCCCCAGAAGCTCGACCAGATTCCCGAGGAGTTCCTGGAGCTCGCGCAAGAGAAGCGCGAGGAGCTTTTGGACGTCGCCACCATGTTTGACGAGGAGCTCGAGGAGCTCGCGCTCATGGAGGAAGAGATTCCCGTTGACATGCTCAAGGCCGCCATCCGCAAGGGCGTGCTTGCCGGCGAGCTCAACCCCGTCTTTGTGGGCTCTGCCTACAAGAACAAGGGCATCCAGGAGCTGCTGGACGCCGTCGTTGACTACCTGCCCAGCCCGCTGGACGTTAAGTCCATCGACGGTGTGGACCTCAAGGGCAACGAGGACCATCGCGTGGCCGACGCCAAGGAGCCCTTTAGCGCCCTCGCCTTCAAGATCATGACCGACCCCTACGTGGGCAAGCTCACCTACTTCCGCGTGTACTCCGGCCAGGCCGAGTCGGGCAGCTACGTGTACAACTCCGTCAAGGACAAGCGCGAGCGCCTGGGCCGCATCCTAGAGATGAACGCCAACGAGCGCGTGGACCGCGACAACTGCTTCGCAGGCGACATCGTTGCGTGCGTGGGCCTCAAGAACACCACCACCGGCGACACCCTTTGCGATGAGAAGCACCCCATCATCCTTGAATCTATCGACTTTGCCGACCCCGTCATCGACGTTGCCGTCGAGCCCAAGACCAAGGCCGAGCAGGAGAAGATGTCCGTGGGCCTGTCCAAGCTGGCCGAGGAGGACCCCACGTTCCAAGTGCGTACCGACCACGAGACCGGCCAGACCATCATCGCCGGCATGGGCGAGCTTCACCTCGAGATCATCGTTGACCGTCTGCGTCGCGAGTTCAAGGTGGAGTGCAACGTGGGCAAGCCCCAGGTCGCCTACCGCGAGACCGCTGGCAAGGCAGTCAGCCACGTTCAGGGCAAGTTTGTCCGCCAGTCCGGTGGTCGCGGCCAGTATGGCGACGCCGTCATCGACATGGAGCCGCTGCCCGCAGGTTCCGGCTACCAGTTTGTGGATGCCACCGTGGGTGGCGTGGTGCCCAAGGAGTACATCCCCTCCATCGACAAGGGCATCCAAGAGGCACTCAACTCCGGCGTCATCGCTGGCTATCCGGTGCAGGACATCAAGGTCACCCTTGTGGACGGTTCGTACCACGAGGTCGACTCGTCCGAGGCCGCATTTAAGGTCGCAGGCTCCATGGCCATCAAGAAGGCACTCAACATGAGCGATCCCGTGCTTCTGGAGCCCGTGGAGGCCGTTGAGGTGGAGACGCCCGAGCAGTACATGGGTGACGTTATGGGCAACCTGTCCTCTCGCCGCGGCAAGATCGAGGGCATGGAGGACCGCTCCAACACCAAGGTCATCAAGGCCAAGGTTCCCTTGGGAGAGATGTTTGGCTACGCTA
>JAUMWL010000104.1 GCA_030529665.1 Coriobacteriales bacterium | reverse complement strand
ACTACAGCCACACGACGCAGCAGCAATTTGACAAACGCAGCGTGCACTCGGGCAACCTGTATCAGATTTTTACCTATGTGAAGAACAAGGAGGCAGACCTTACCCGCGCAGGCGTTCCGCACGAGGTGTCGGGCATGCTGCTCTACGCCAGGACAGACGAGGACGTACAGCCGGATGGCGTTTATCAGATGAGCGGCAACCAGATAAGCGTCAAGACGCTGGACTTGGATGCGCCGTTCGATGAGATACGGGCGCAGTTGGACGAGATTGCAAGGGTGCACTTCGAGAAGGAGGCTGCGTGTGTTTGAGAAGCTGACGAAATATCTGCCTGACCTTGAGAAAGCTTCAGGCTATGGTGACTGGGTGGTCGATCACGAAAGCAAAGGTACTATGGACGACCCAATCCAGATGCCCTATGTTAACTATGGGCGGGTGGTCATGGACGTCGAGCGGGCAATAAATTGTGCCATTCCTTTCCCACCTGATGACCCTAATTCTGTCCCGAACGACTCTTTCACTGAACGGCAGCTCAGAGTGATTGGGCTTCTTCGAGAGAGCACGAATCGAACGTATGACGAGTTCGCAAGAGAGCTCACGGTTTCTAAGGCGACGGTGAAGTGCAAACTTGCATGCCTGTGGCAGCGAGGTTCGATTCGACGTGCTGGTGCAACGCGTGGCATCTGGGAAGTGATACAGTAGACGTCGTTTGGCCCAAGTGGGGAGATTGAGGGAGTGGCTAATGACTAAGCTGTTCATCGACGCCGATGCGTGTCCCGTCTTGCGCGAGGCTATCGACTGCGCGCGCAGGGCCAAGGTCCCGTGCGTTATCGCGGGCAACACGACGCAAAACCTCACGCGGCAAATCCGAAAGACCGACCCCACGCAGCCGGTTGACAAGGGCTTTTGGGTGGACGTCGTGCAGGTGAGCGTGGGTGCCGACTCCGCCGACTTCGCCATCGTGCGCGAGCTCGAGCCCGACGACGTGGTGGTGACGCAGGACATCGGCCTCGCGTCCATGGCGTTGGGCAGGGGAGCGCGGGCCATTGGTGTGCGCGGGCATGTGTACGACCCGCTCACCATCGATTCGATGCTGTTCATCCGACACGAGGAGAAGAAGGTTCGTCGCGCGGGCGGTCGCACCAAGGGTCCGCGCGCGTTTACCGACGAGGACCGCCAGCGGTTCGTGCGCAACCTTCGCGAATTGCTTGGTTAAATAAGTTGGCCGAAAGGGTCCAAGCCCCAAACGGCCAACCTCGGCTCGCTACAGGATGGCACCGCGTGAGGCGATGACGTCGCGGTACCAGTAGAAGGACTTCTTTGGGAAGCGGTCGAGCGTGCCTCGCCCCTCGTCGTCTTGGTCCACGTAGATAAACCCGTAGCGCTTCTTCATCTGCGAGGTGGACCCGGCTACGCAGTCGATGCAGCCCCAATGCGTGTAGCCCATTACCGGGATCCCGTCCTCGTGGATGGCGAGCAGCACCTGCCTAAGGTGACTCCGCACATAGTCGATGCGGTAGTCGTCCTCTACCGTGTGGCCGTCGAACTCGTCGAGCGTCCCCAGTCCGTTCTCTGCCACAAACAGCGGCAGGTTGTATCGCGCATACATTTCGTTCAGAGAATAGCGCAGGCCCACCGGATCAATTTGCCAACCCCACGGCGTCTGATCAAGATAGGGGTTCTTCTGGCCCACGAGCAGGTTTGCCGAGGCCATTTCCGCCGGGTCCTTCTGCGCCGAGACCACGAGCGACGCGTAGTAGCTAAAGCTCACAAAGTCCACGGTGCCTGCGGCGATGTCGTCCAGATCGCCCGGCTCCATAACGGGCGCCGTGCCCTCGTGCTGCCACTCCCAGGTGACGACGTGCGGATAGCGGCCAAACACCTGCACGTCGGTTACGGCCGCGTCTTCCTCGGTCTCCCTCAAGAACTTGAGGCAGTCCTCGGGCTTGCACGTCTTGGGATACTTGAGGTTCTTTGTGGCCATGCAGCCTAGGCGAAGATCCGGGTACGTCATGTGCGCATAGCGGATCACGCGCGCTGCCGCCACAAACTGGTGGTGCAGCGCCTGCCACGATGCCGCCTTTACGTTTGCCACTTGGTCGGGGATGATGCCGGCACCCACAAACGGAATGTGCAGCGTTGCGTCAATCTCGTTAAAGGTGATCCAGGTCTTTACCACGTCGTGATAGGCGTCCAGGATGGTACGGGCGTAGTACTCAAAGAGGCGAACAAGATCGCGGTTTGCCCAGCCGCCGTACTCAAGCGCCAAGTGGAGTGGCAAGTCAAAGTGCGAGATCGTCACCACCGGCTCGATGCCATTCTCGCGCAGGCACTCAAAGATGCTGCGATAGAACGCCAAGCCCTCGGCGTTTGGCTCCGCGTCGTCGCCGTGGGGAAATATGCGAGACCACGAGATGGAGAGGCGCAATGCACAGAAGCCCATTTGCGCAAAGAGCCCTATGTCCTCGCGCCAGCGGTGGTAGAAGTCGATGCCGCACCGCTTGGGGTAGTCTGCGTCGTTTTTGTCGGCTGCGGCTGCAAGCACGTCGCGGTAGGGGAGGGTAAAGGCGTCACCGCCCTGGCCGCGGTTGTTTAGCCTAAAGCAGTCCCACACCGATAGGCCACGTCCTCCCTCGCGGCATGCTCCCTCCACTTGGTTGGCGGCAAACGACCCGCCAATAAGAAATCCCTGCGAAAACGTGAGCGGTACGGCATGCGACATGGCCAGTCCTTTCGTCCGGGCATACAGGTGCCACTTGCTAGAACTCGAGGGTCTCCAGTCTTCTGGTAAGCTCGTCGATTCTTGCCAGACAGCGGTCGATTATGGCCCTGCCCTCATTGGAGCGCGTGCCGCTTCTGCGGACCTTGCGAATCATGCGCGTCTGGCACAACAGCGATGCCTTGTCCGTGACCTCGGCCAGCCTTGCCTCGTCATCCGTTGCCAGGTAGCACCTTAGGAAGGTGTCCCAAAGCCGCTTGGAGGTCTCGTACGAGAAGCCCATGAAATTCTCCACAATGGACGGGTCGTCTTGGCCTAGGACCACGTAGAAGTAGTACAGATCGGCGAGCTCCACGATGGGGTGGCCACGGGAGACACGGTCCATGTCGATGAGCAGGGGCTCACCCTTCATCATGAATACGTTGTTGGTGTGGAAGTCTCCGTGGATCAGCGTGTTGGCCGCAGGAAGCGAGCCAACGAGCCTCATGCACCGGCTTGCCAGGGCCTCGTCCTCGTAGGCGACGCCGCCACGGACGTACTCCACGACTCGCCCGTACGCCTCGGGAAAGATGTCGTCTTCCGAGACCTCGATGCCGTGTATTTGGTGTGCCACATCCGAGAGAAGCTTGGCGTAGCGGTCAACCTCCCCGGGCTCCCGCGCAATCTGTGCGGAGAGCGTCTCGGAATCCACCAGCTCGTACATGGCGCCATAGCGCTCGCCCACAGCCACGATGCCAAAGGAGATGGCCGTGGGAACGCCCAGAATAAAGGCCCTGCGCGCCAGCGACGTCTCGCGCTCCACGTCTTGGTAGAGGTTGTTCTGATTGAAGACCTTTATCACCAGCTCCTCGTCGTAGCGATACACCTCGCCCTTGGCACCGCGCCCTATCAGCTGGCAGCCGTCAACCGAGACCTCCTTGTACCTCTTGTACCTGCCCTTGCCTGAGTCAAAGGTACCGGGCCAGATAAAGTTGATGTGCTTGACGAGCTCCTTAAATGCGCCGGTGCGGTTGAGCGAGAGCTCGAGCGCCTCGGCGACGCTCTTGTAGTACCAGAGCTGCCGCTCGGGGTCGCCCTGGTGAAGCCCGGACCACATGGCCTCGCCCTGCTCCGAGTAGGTTTGCGAGAGCGAGCGCAGGTTTGCGAGCTTGTCCGCGAGCCAGAGCATCTTTACGCCAGTATCGCGGCTCCTCCTAAGCAAGAGGAGCGAACCCTCCTTGCGTCGCTGCCACGTTGCGCTTACGTCCTCGCCGGGGAACTCGTCCTCCGACTCGGAGTCCACCAGACGTGCCACGCGCTCGCCAAAGCGCTTCTGAATCTCGTCCAAGGTGCCGTCGGTGTCCTCCACGACGTCGTGGAGGATGCCTGCCGTGATGACCTCCATATCGTCGGTCATGGTGGAGAGGATCTGTGCGACCTCCATGGGATGCAGGATAAACGGCCTTCCGCCAAACTTGCGCACCTTGCCCTGATGCATGATCGTCGCATAGACGATGGCCTCTTCCAGCATGTTCATCATGGGAATGATCCTCTCTTTGGGTTTTGTCGTGCGTATGTGAGAGATTATACACGCTGCCCCACGCGGCACCTGTAAGGTTCAACTTATGCGTCGTTACGCGCGTGGAACGCGTACTTTTGCTTGTACATCTCCTTTTCGGCGGCGCGCACCAAAGAGCGCATGTTGGCAGTTGCGGCCTCGGCTACCGATACGCCATACGAGACCGAGAAGCCCTTGGATGCGAGCTTTTGTTGCATGCGCTCAAGCTTGTGCAGGGCCTCGTTGGTTGTGCCGTCGGGTACGAATGCCACGAACTCGTCACCGCCAATGCGATAGGTGTCCTTCTCGCCAAAGCTCTTGCGCATCTGGCGCGCTATGGCGCACAGGAGCTCGTCGCCCGCATCGTTGCCTTTTGTGTTGTTGAGCTCGCGCAGGCCGTTGGCATCGGCATAGGCGCACACCAGCGTTTGTGCGCCAGAATGCGGGTAGTCCTCCAGGCGGCTCTCGTAGTTGTTTCGGTTCCTCAGTTTGGTGAGGGTGTCCGTCTTGCTTAGGAAGGCGATCTCTTGCGCTTGGAAGAGCTGGGTGAGCTTGGACTTCATGGTGAGCGTGTCAATAGTTAGGGCAATCGCGCCAAACGTGATTGCGTTCCACACGTCGTCGGTGGCAAGACCCACGCTCTTTGCGCAAACCGACGATATGCAGATGGCTATGGTTGCGGCAACGGTCATCGCCACGGCGCGTATGGGCCTGTCAACAAACAGCAACGGGTTTACCAAAAGAAAGACGATTGCCGAAACGGCAGGATACTCCGAGTGCGCGACCGAGAGGGCGATCGAGAACGCATAGAGGGTGACCATAAAGATGGTTGTGAGCATCGAAACGAGGTGTGGATTATCGGTTTCTTTGTTCCGGCCCAAGAGATGCGCGCACGGCATGATGGCCCCCATTACCAAACACGATGTTAGGTAGATCGTCTGGTTGGTTGAGGGAGGTCCTTGATGCGTTAGCGTGCTGGCCACCAAGAGCACGCTGAATGCAATGCAAGCAACGGGTGCGTAGAGCATGAGGTTCCTGAGGTTTGTTGTGACGATGTCACCTCGTATGGCGTCGTACTCTTCCTTGGAGAGGCCTCCATAAAAGAGGAGCCTAAACAATGCGCTCATGTGTTTCGTGCTCCTTTGGTAGGTGCGGTTACCCTTTGGTAGCCGTGTTGAGATTCTACTGCTTTTACAGGCTCTTGAAACAAGGGCGCGGTCGATACATGGTATTACCATGCTGCAGAGGAGAATGCAAGCAAGCAAAGGGGACTGTCCCCATTGCCTCCCATTGCTTGCGCACAGGTTAGCGGAAGCTCTTGGCCCAGTTGACGAGGGAGTCCTTCCACACGTTGCCCACCACGTCGCGCCGCATCTGGTCGGTAATGGGACCGTTTGCCGTCATTTTGGACAAGATCGCAGCTTGAAGCTCCTCCACGCTCATCTGCTCGTAAGCGACGTTGGGCACCGCGACGTTGGGAACGGTTGCGCTCGTCTCGGCCTTCTCTACCTCGACCTCAAAGGTTGGAACGGCGCCGTCCGTTACCTGCTTCCACGCGTCCTTTGGGGCATAGATTTCTGCCCCACAGGGAGGGAGGGTGATGTCTAGGCGGCCATCCGAGACCTTGAGCTTCTTGCCGCTCAGGAGCCCCACGTACGTGTGGGCTAGCGCATCTACGCTCAGCTTGGCCTTGTGCTTGCTGTTGTTCACCGCCACGATGAGGTTGCCGCGCGAGAAGGCATACTGCTTGGTGGTGAGGCAAAGCTCCTTGTACGGGCCCCACACAAGGTCGTCTTTGTATGCGCGGTGAATCTTGCCAAGCGCAGCCGTAAGCACCGTGCAGGGATTGTCCTCGTAGTCGTCCGCATGATCATCGAGATTGATGCAAGGTCGCAGAGAGTCGTCGGAGAAGCGCTCCTTCTTGCCCTTTATGCCAAACTCGCTGCCGTAGTACACCGAAGGGATGCCCGGCAGCGTGTACAGAAGCACGTGAACGGGCAGGTAGTGGGCCTTGTTCCTCAAGGTGGAGCTAATACGTTCCACGTCGTGGTTGTCTACAAAGTTGTACAGGCGAATGTGGGGCGGCACCATGCCCAACGTGCGCTGCACGGTGTGCGCGATCTCGAAGTAGTTCTGGTCGTTGTGCCCGCTGTAGAGAGCCTTGTACAGGGCATAGTTGGTGACGCTGTGGAGCATGCGCTCGTTTGTCCAGCGCGAGTAGTCGCCGTGAATCACCTCGCCCATGAGCCAGAAGTCCGGTTTCACCTCGTTTGCGATGCGACGCAGTGCGCAGATAAAGTCTAAGTCGAGCACACCGGCGGCGTCCAGACGAATGCCGTCCATGTCAAACTCGCGCACCCAAAAGCGAATGACGTCGCCGATGTAGTCGAGCACGGCGGGATTGCGCTGGTTGAGCTTGACCAAGAGGTTGTAGCCGCCCCAGTTGTCGTAGCTAAATCCGTCGCCATACTCATTGTTGCCGCAGAAGTTTACGTTGCGGTACCAGTCGCGATACGGCGATGCTTCGCGGTTTTTCTGCAGGTCCTTAAAGGCAAAGAAGTCGCGTCCGGTGTGGTTGAACACGCCGTCAAACACGACGCGTATGCCCGCCTCGTGACAAGTGCGTACGAACTCCGCGAGGTCTTCGTTGGTGCCCAGACGCGCATCGAGCGTCTTGTAGTCGGTGGTCTCGTACCCGTGCCCCACCGACTGGAAGAGCGGACCGATTAAGAGCGCCGTAAAGCCCAGTCGCCGCATGTGCTCGACCCACGGAAGGAGCGTGCGTAGCCTATGCACCGGCTTGCCGTAGTCGTTCTTCTTTGGGGCACCCGTGAGCCCCAGCGGGTAGATGTGATAGAAGACCGCCTCGTCGTACCACGCCATGCTGGACCCCTTTCGTTGGTTTGACGTTTTGCACGGCGGATATCATAGCACGCAGGATTGCGATTGCGCGAAGATGGCTTAATGTGGCCATGTGAGCCGCCGAAAACTCTTTACGGGTTGCCAGTGGTGCGGGAGGCGGTAGCCAGATGTATGATAGCCGCCCCGTTTTGCTGTCATGTAAACCGGGATGTGGTTTGCGACGTTTCCGGGCCGGATTTGTCGCTTTTCGCATCACGAATCGCAGGTCCGTTTGGACGATCGCTTTGAGCGTGCTGTGATTGCGAGCTGTGTGGCCGGCCCATCCACACAGCTCGCAATCACAGCACGCATGCCCGGAAACGACCCACACAGCTCGCGATTACAGCACGCGCATGCCACAAAAATGCGGCCCCGGCGCTTAGACGCATCCGGGGCCGCCAAAGCACCGTGGCGGAGAAGACGTGGTGCCGCTGAGGGAACTACTTGACGACCACCGTGCGGGTGACGGTTTCAAGCGAAGGGGAGTATCCCCATTGCTTGGAAGTCCCGAGGCCTAGCTCTTGTTGGTGTCCTGTGCGCTTACCCGCGCGGATTTCTCAATCATGAGTCTACACCCCATCGCGTTGCTGTCGCAGTCCGACTCCGCCATCTGCTCGCTGCTCATGCCCAGCGACCTGCCGTATGCTTCGAGCCGCGTGCGCCGATGCCACAGCACCCACTCGTACGCGAACGCGGCGTATACGGCAAACACGTGGCAGCCCAAGCCAATGCCCGGGTCAAAGCTCGTGGCTGCGCCGACCACCACAATAAAGACGCACACGGCAAGGCGTCCAATAACATAGAGCCGCGAGTAGCGGTACTCCGGCAGGTTGAACCTGCCCAGCAAAAACGAGGTAAGCAGGTACAGAACCAGGCACACGGAAAGATAGATGCTCTTTGGCATAAAGGCTATCTGGTCCATGGGCATGTACTCCACCGCCACCGTAAGGTTGCCAATTACGATGATGAGCCAGGATGATATGGTCATGTAGGTCATGCCGTCGGTGTGGGCGTCGTGGTCCAGCATGTGGTCGTGCTCGTAGATGTAGATCAAGAACAGACCCACCGTAAGGGCAAACACGCCAATGGGATACCATATGGACGACATGTTAACCATGTAGAGGGATATGCCCACCACCATCTCGCCAAACGCAATGATCGTAAGCAGCGAGCAACGTTCGGCCACATGAGAGAAGCGCGCTGGCTTTCTCTTGTAGAACCTGGACTGGCGTCGCACGGTCATGCCAAAGAGAAGGGCCGCCCACGATGCCACCACGCTGGGCACGTCTGGCAAAAACGCCGCCAAGGTCGCAATCCCCGCCTGCACAAGCAGGTATCCCGCGGACGAGACCATGATCTGTCGGTCGGTCTTGTCCAAATTGGTGTAGGTGCGCAGCTTTATGAGCCATTGCACGGCAAGGTTTACAAGGATCCCCGCCCACGTAACATTGAACAAGAAGGAGGTCTGGTGCCAGTCGAGCCGTACCCCGTTGGCAAGGAAGTAGAGCAGAAACATGTTTACAAAGAGCCCCACGCACTCCGGAAGCGAGCGCTCGCCGTAGCGGTTCATCAGAAGCGTGGTGGAGAACCACACCTGCAGGATGACAAAGAACGAGAACATGTAGATGGCCCATTGCTCAAGGCTCAAAAAGTCGCCCTGCACCTCGTGGCAAAGCGACGTGAGCACGCTGATGCCGTATACAAAGATAAGATCGTAGAACAGCTCGATGTTAGAAACGCCCTCTGCGGGAACGAACGGTCGCTTTTGGATGATGGTTCGAATCATGGGCCGCCCCCTGCATAAGCCTCTTTGGACATTGACGTTTCCGCCTTCATAGTAACCCAACGCATCCGTCGTCGCGAGCTGCAAACAGGTAGACGATGCGCATAAAAGTGGCCGGGGTTCGCACGTGGAATCCCGGCCACTGCATTGGCGATTGACTTGAGAAAGGAAGGAAGGGGGAGACTTCCTCATGCCATCGCCTAAGAAAAGGCTGCAGACACCTTATGCGTTGAGCGCCCACTCCCAGATGTGGGTGCCGTCGGCAGCCTGGGGGTTGTTGCGCAGGGTGTAGATCCAGCTCCAGTGGTCGTTGTACAGGACCTCTTCGAACTCGCCGTCCTGGTTGAGGTCCTCGGCGCACTTGATCTTGCCGCCCTGGCGCTTCTCGCCGGAGATGCCCTCAACCTCAGCGAGCTCAAACGTGTCGTAGAGCGAGATCTTGTAGTGGCCGTCGGCCGTCTCGTAGGTGGTGAAGCCGGAGGCGATGCCCTTGTCACCCTCGAATGTCTGCTTGCTTACCTCGGCACCGTCGGTGATGATCTTCCAAATGCGCTTGGAGCAGAGCTCGGGGTCGACGGAGCTGTCGGTCTTGCCCTGTACCAGCCAGATGGCCGTCTTTGCGTCCTTGAGCTTTGCGAGCTCCTCGTCGGTGGGGCAGGCGTCGTCGGACTCGGAGCGTGCGTTTGCGGCGTCGAGCGCCGGGCAGTTGATCATGGCAGACTTAAAGAGGTCGGGGTAGGCGATGAGCATGCGGGTGCTCATAAAGCCGCCGGCGGAGCAGCCGGAGAGATAGACCTCGTCGGGATTGATGCCGTTGTCCTTAATGACCTGCTGAATCTCGTTGTAGCAGGGCTCGAGCAGACCGTCCTTGACGGCGAAGTACCACATGTTGGGCGCCTGGAAGGCCATGACGGTGGCGTCGCCAAAGACCTCCTGGGCCTCCTCGGACACCCATGCCACGCCGCCGCGGTTGGCAAGGATCTGCACGATGTTGTTGTTGGTGTCCTTGGTGGGGAAGTCGCCCTCGCCGTTGCCGTGGAACCATACGATGAGCTTGTCGTTGGAGCCCTTGTGGAGCTGGTAGTTCACCTCGTCCTGCACGTCCTCAAACTTGGTGACCTCTGCGCAGTCCAGGTCGGCGTAGGAGGTGGCGGCGCAACCGTAGGTGCCCTTGACGGGAAGCTCGCGGCCGTCCTTGGTCTTGAGCGTGAGCTCGCCCTGCTGCTCCACGGTAAAGGCTAGGATTGCCGGGTAGTTGCGGCCCTCGGCGAGCCATGTGAGCGTGGGAGCCTGCGCCTGGTTGAAGTAGACGGTAACCTTGCCGCCGTCCACCTCGGTCTTTACGACCTCAAGCGGCGCGGAGGCATCGTAGTAGGCGTAGGCGTCGCCCTTGGCCTCGCCGTAGTCAACCGTGGAGGTCATGTATACGGTGTAGGTGTCGTCCTCCACGCCCGAGATGGTGCCGTCGCCGTAGTCGATGGTCATGCGGTCCACGTACTGGCCGGCGTCGGTAACCGTTGCGCCAAAGGCCAC
>JAUMWL010000103.1:3823-10521 GCA_030529665.1 Coriobacteriales bacterium | reverse complement strand
TGGCTGTCGAACTCGACTTAAGGCGTATTACTTAAAGATTGTTTTAGTATACATTACGTCCCGTTACAACCGCGTGACGATACGACAAAAAGGTAATTGAACGGGGGGACGTCCCTCGCGTGGGTTCCCCTTTAATTTGTCGGAGCTAAACTCCCTCTTGCGAGTTTGACCCTCCATGTGAGATACTGTCATCACCGAAAGGGTCAATCCCTGGAGGTTCCAGAACGGCGAGGTGCGTACCTCGCCACTTTTGTATGCGGAGGTGTCCCGTTGAAAGGCTCAGCCTGCATTTCGACGAGGCGGGCAACCAGGACCTCTCTGAAGATCTGTACTTAATCGCGGTTGTGCTGCACGACCACCAAGACGATACGGCAGTGCCGATACAAGAATATGAGGAGCGACTTCGCTCTGCGGGATTGCAGGATATCCCTTTCCACGGTAAGGACCTTCTTCATGGTCACGGACCATACGAAACAACGCCCGTCGGCGTTCGGAAGCCCCTGCTCACGCAGTTCGTACGACTGGTACGTTCTCTCCCGATTGGGTATTTCGTTCTCCGATACGGCAAGAAAGAGACCCATAGCCACAGGGAGCTGGAAGCCAGAAAAACCTTCGACGAGACCTCGTTACCACAGGTGCTTGCATTGGTCTAGAGAGCGATGCGCGAGACACAATGAACAGCATCGGCGTCTGCCCGCGCGGAAAGGCATGGCGATGGAGACCGTCATGGAACCGGAACCTCAGGTCACTCCGATGCCGATGGCGTTGTAAGGGTGGGACTGGCACGACGGACATGCCGCCATCGCGCGTTTGAAGGCGTGTGTCAAAACGGAGGTTATCTCGACAAAACCGGCGCTAAACCTCCGTCTGGGCACGCATCAAAGGGGCGGCACACTGTTCTCGGGGAACTGTGTGCCACCTGCAAGTTGTTGCCCAGCAGGCGAATGCGATTTATGTCACCGTTGCGGGATAAACACCACTATGTCGCCGTCGTTGATAACGTCAAACATGGTCATCTCCTCGGCGTCAATGCGACCAACGATGTTGCGCGTGCCGTCGTTCTTTATCGGTTTTAGCACCACCTGCACCTCTCCCGCATAGTGCTTGTAGTTGTCGTTGACCATAACCACGTCGCCGGGCTGGAAGTAGTCAGCAGCGTAGCGCCTAGGCGTAATGGCATGGTCTTGGAAGAACGAGCGTGGGCTCCGATCGCGCCATATCCACTCGGACGAGTCTCCCATGTCTATGTGGGGGAAGAAGTCAAAGAGGATGGTGTTCTCTACCTCGTTAAGTCCGTACACCGGCTCAACGCGTACCTTCTTTTGGTTGCAGAGATCCAAGTCGCTCCCCGCATAGGATGCATACGACTCCACCTGCCTTTTGTGAGCCTCGCACACGTAGTGTGGCTCAACCGGCACAAACGCCTCCTGCACGGCCGCAAGCTCCTGCTCGCTGGCATAGGCATTGCCAAAGAACACGTCCGTGGTGCCAGCAGCCGCAAGAATGCGGGCCTGCAGGTCCGCCGGATAGTCTCGCAGGCGCTCAACCGTGGGCAAGCCGCAAGGTGGATCCCACACGCCATGGCTTCCAGGCACCTGTGATGCCACAAAGGCGCCAATGCGTATATTCAACTTGGAGAGCTCATTGTTTACCGCGCAGAACTTGTCCCACCTAAAGCCTGTGTAGCGCTGCGGATAGAAGTTATGGCAAGCCAACATGCGGTCCTTATCCACGCCGCGCTCCACGAGCGACACGATTTGCTCTGGCGACAAGGCCGACGCGTTGTATTCAATCTGCATGCCATAGGGGTTTTGCAGCATGGCAACGTTGTCGTCCTCGCCGTAGGCACCGTCCATGCGCAAGATGTCGCAGTCTATGCCAGCGAACACAGAGAGGTCATTTGGCGTAGCGCCTAGACGTGCCATGCATTCCGGGTTAATGTCCAAAGAGACGCGCATGCCATACTCGTGAGCCGCAGCGTTAAGGTCGCGAAAGTACGCCAGCACTTCCTCGTTTGTGCCCTCAACCGAAAACATGCTGCTAAACACACGTGTAAACCCATACTTGGACGCCAGCGCCAAATACTCCACAATCTCTTGCAGCGGACGAATGTCGGGATATACAGAAACACCAAGCGTTGCCATGCGAGCCTCCTTTTGGTTGGGTATATCCCTATTGTACTCAACAAAAAGGCGCGCCCTTTCGGACGCGCCCCAACTCACCATATGAGAAAGGTCTCTTAGAACCTGTTCTGATAAAGGTCGATTAGCTCAACAGCAAGCTGCTTAAAGACCTCGCAGCTCATCATCTGGTCCTCAGCGTGAATCAGGAGCACGCAGACGATGTCGGTGCGACCCTGGGCCTCCCACATGAGGAGCTTGTTGTGGGGCTCGTGAGCAACGACCATCATGTCGTCGCCGTTCTTGATCATCTCGCGGGCCTCTTCAAAGCGGCCCTCCTTGGCTGCCTGGATGGCAGAGATGTAGTTGGACTTGGCACCACCAGCAGAGCTAATAACCTGGAAGCAAATGAGCTCCATCTCCTCGGTCATGAGCAAACCTCCTCAATATAAATCTGATTACTATGATATTAACTAATCACTCTTTACAAAAGTGCCGGTAACACGGGGTGCTACCGGCACCAAAGGGCTAAAGCTTAGGCCTGCTCGCTCTCGAGAGCCAGGTATTCGTCGTCGAGCGACTTGGCAAACGGCATGTAGATGAAGAACGATGCCACGATGCCAGCCAGCTGGACGAGGGCGGCCTGCCAACCGCACACGATCAAGCCCGACAGAATGGGAGGCGTGGTCCAAGGAACCGTAACACCCATGGTGTAGGGGATGAAGCCAATGTCGGTGAGGATGTAGGCAGCAGCGTTAATAAGGACAGGGCAAGCGATGAACGGAACGATCATCTTGGGGTTAAGAACAACGGGGGTACCAAAGAGCACGGGCTCGTTAATGTTGAAGATGCCACAGCCGATGCCGAGCTTGCCGACCTGCTTCATCTGAGCAGACTTGGCAAAGAACACCATGAAGATTACCAAGCCGAGGGTCCAGCCGGAGCCGGTGGGAGCCTGGAAGACGTTCTGGAAAGCCTCGGTGAAGATGTGGCCACCGTTTGCGGGAAGGGCAGCGACCGCGTCTGCACGGCTCATGCCGGAGTCAACGAGCTTCTGGAAGATAGCGGCGTTCTCAAGCTGGTTGGCCTGAGCAATGGGGCTGGCCACGGAGCCAACGACGGTCGCGCCGTGGACGCCAAAGAACCAGAACAGAGGAATGAGGAACTGGAAGGTGAGGTAGCCAGGCAGCGTGTCGCCAAGGCCCTGGAGCGGGGTCTGCAGGTACTTGTAGATAAGCTCGATGGGGGTAACGCCACCGATGACGAAGCAGAGACCGTAAACAACCAGAGCGCCGGTGCAGATAACGGCAGCAGGAATCAGGCCAGTGAATGCTGCTGCAACGCCGTCGGGCACGCCCTCGGGCATCTTGATGCGGATGTCCTTCTTAAGGAAAGCGCTGTACACAAGACCGGTGAGCAGGCCGCCGATCATGGCACCAATGAGGCCCTGGCCAGCAAGCCAGGTCTTGTTAAGACCAGCAACGGTGATGCCGCCAGCTGCGGTGGCGCTGTCGACTGCAGCGAGGCCACCCTCGGCCATCTCGCCAGTAACGCCAACGTAGTCGGGGATGAAGATCAGGAAGACGGCCATGGAGATGACGCCAGCGGACAGCGGCTCCCAGCCCTCGTTCTTGGCCCAGGTGTAGGCAACGCCAACGGCGGTTACCAGAGCGGTGATCTGGAACGTGGAGGTGTAGCCATGCGCCAGGAACGGCACGATGCCGAGGCTGGTGATAAAGTTCGCAGCGCTCTCAAGAGGCAGCTGGAACAGAAGCAGGTACACAGCACCCACGATGATGAGCGGCATGGAATACATCATGCCGTCCTTGATGGCGCGGACGCCCCTGGTGTTCACGAACTTCATGAACGCAGGAAGAATCGTATTCTGAATAAAATCGCCCACGATAGCTCCTTTCCTTTCCTTCCTTACGGTCTAGCAAAAAAACGACTTACTTGTTGGCAAGCTTCTTCGCAAAGGCGAGAACGTTCTTGCCGTTGACCATGCCGTAGTCAGCCATGGGGATAACGTCGCAGGGAACGCCAGCAGCGGCGGCGGTCTTCTGCATTTGAGCCTTCATGTAGCCAACCTGGGGCCCGAGCAGCGCAACGTCAACGCCAGCGAGGTGCTGATCCATCTCGCCCACGGGGTACGCGATGATGTCGACCTCGGTGCCCTCGGCCGCCGCGGCCTCTTCCATCTTCCTCACCAGGAGGCTGGTGGACATGCCAGCGGCGCAGAACAGACGAATAGTAAGCATGGTGTTTCCTTTCCCTTGCATCCCTTGTCCGGGCACCTTACCCGGACCACTTACATATAAGAACATGTCTTTTTCTCTGCATTGACATGTCTTATCCTAAATGTACATCAATCCAACATATTTGCAACACCAAATTTGCTCATTTAGGAACTTGGGTTGAGCTATGTCGATTAACGGTCAATCAGTATAAACAATTTCTTCTTTAAACTTCCTCTTATTCTTCAATCCGGTCATAATTAATTAGGTGAGCGGCTATTTGTTTACTTGCGTTTCTTTTTGATCAGTGCTCTCCCTAAAGTCGCTCATGTGGAATCGATTCCACATTTTGCTTAATGGCCTAACTAGCCTTTCAACTTGCTTATACTTGAGGCATTATCCACGTACTGTCACTGGCAACAAACGTCCATCGTTCGAATCGAGGCAAAGTGAATAAGTACGAAAGCGTGGCCTCGGATATCCGCAGCAAGATAGAAGACGGCACCTATGCGCCTGGCACAAGGCTCCCAACCATTCCCGCAATCTGCGAAGAATATGGCATTAGTAAGATTACGGTAAAGCATGCCATGGACGAGCTTGAGAGGCTCGGTCTTATTGCCCGCAGGCGTGGCTCGGGCACCTATGTGAAGGGTGGGCGTCACGAATCGAGTGGCGTAGACACCTCCTCGGCCCTCTCGAGCACACTTGGCGGGTTTACCGCCGAGCATGAGTCGTTGGGCGAGCACACAGGTGTCGTGCTGCACGACTTTGTGATCTGTCATCCCGACTCATCCACGGCCAAAGCCCTAGGCGTGACCGAGGATGACTACTGCTACCACGTGGTCAGAACGCTCATGGCCAACGATGTCCCCTTGCAAGATCAAGACGTCTACATCCCCATGAGCGTCGTACCCAACCTTTTAAGGCGGCATGCCGAAGGTTCTCTCTATCGTTATTTGGAGGAGGAGCTTGGGCTCAGGGTTGCAAGCGCCCACCGCCACGTGACCGCCGTTCATCCCACTGACAAGGTCGCCGCGCACCTTGGCATCGCAAGCAACGTGCCGGTTTTGAGGATCGAACAGATCTCTTTTTTGGACGACGGACGGGCATGCGAGGTATCGGTTTCGGTTCATGCCCCGTATTACGCTTTTACCAGTATCAGCACAAGATAGCCATGGGCTCCATGGGCATCTATAATGCTCGTGAGGGTAAGGAGGAACCATGCTATTGACCATTGATGTTGGAAACACCCAGACCACCGTTGGCTTGTTTGCAGACGACGGTGCCAACCTCATGTGCTGGCGCATGCCCACGCTGCAGACCGACACATCAGACAGCCTGCGTTCTAGGTTGCATGGCTACTTTGCCATGGACGGATTTAACTTTAGCTCGGTAACCGACGCGGCAGTGGCAAGCGTGGTGCCCGTACTCACTCGCGCATGGCTGCGTTGTTTTCAGCGCATGCTAGGTCGCGACCCGCTTTTGGTGGGGCCTGGTGCGAGCTGTGGGATGGAGCTGGCCCTTACAAATCCTTCGCGCGTGGGTGCGGACCGCATCGCAAACGCCGTGGCTGCCGTAAGAAGCTATGGTGCCCCCGTAATCGTGGTCGACTTTGGCACGGCGACAAACATTGACGTGGTCGATCGCGAAGGGGCTTATCGCGGTGGAACCATTGGGCCGGGCCTCATACTTTCTGCCGACGCCCTCTTTGCCCGTGCGGCAAAGCTATCCAGCGTGCCCATTGAGTGCCCTCCGCACGCACTGGGCGACTCCACAGAGTCTGCGCTGCAATCGGGTTTGGTGATTGGCGCCGCTGCGCAGGCGGAGGGCCTCGTTGCGCGCATAAAGCAGGAGCTTAGCATTGACGACGCCACCGTGGTGGGCACCGGCGGACTCGCACGCACCGTAAGCGTGGCAACCAACCTGTTTGACGTAATCGATTCCGACCTCACGTTGCGCGGAATCCGGGAAATCTGGAAGTGGCAACGCGAGCACGAGTAATGGCCTGTGCTGCCGAGCAGCTGGACCGGGCAGAGGTATGTTCCCTTTGCCCGGTCCCTTTGCTCGGCCTACTCCTCCCACGCAATGGGACCAAGGTCGGCAATTACGTGACCCACGCGATCGTCAACGTCCTTTACGCTCACCCCGGCATGCGTAAGGAACCGCACGGGGTCGGCCATAAGGTCCTCCATGGGTACGAGCACGTAGTCGCGCTCGCCCAAACCTGGATGCGGAAGCTCAAGCTTGGCTCCGTGATGCTCTTCTCCCTCAATCCAGCAGAGGTCGCAGTCTATGGTGCGCGGGCCAAACCCCTCCGTCTTGGGATCTCTTACGCGACCAAGCT
>JAUMWL010000103.1:0-3723 GCA_030529665.1 Coriobacteriales bacterium | reverse complement strand
TCGAATCCAGGACCGGGGTCCACGCAAATGCGGTCGTGCGCCACGCCCGCGCGCATGAGTATGCGTGCCTGATCGCCCAAGAAGCCCATTACCTCGCGCATGAGCGGAGCCTCGTCGGGCAGGGTAAAGCGCCTGGCGCTTGGCATGACGCGACGTGCGGGATGGTTGGCATAGAGCTGCACCGACTTGCGGGAGTTGACGCCCGTCTTTTGGTTCCAGTGCATCACCACCACGCCGCAGTCGCTTTGTGCAACGAGCTCCACCATCTTTGGGTCGGTAAAGCCCGAGACGTCGTTGACGATGGAAGCGCCAAGCTCGAGGCACGTTTGCGCGACCTCCGCATGCCGGGTGTCTATGGACACGATGGCTCCGCGCTCGCAAAGCGCCTCCACCACTGGCAGCACGCGGTCAAGCTCCTCCTCAGGCTCCACGGGCGTCGCTCCGGGCCTCGTGGACTCTCCGCCCACATCTATTATGTCGGCACCTGTATCGAGCATTGACATGCCCGACTCAATGGCCTTATCGGGATCCAGATTCTCGTTCCCGTCCGAAAACGAGTCGGGGGTTACGTTGAGAACACCCATAATGCGAGGACGCACCAGCGATATGCCATGCCTTCCGCATTGCCATGTGGCGTAACTCTCTCTAAGCATTCTCACATCCTTTGTGTCTGCAACAAAGCAACTTGCAACAAATAGTTAGATTGTAACGGGTTTTGTCGCACGTGCGTACGAGGTGGGTGGGCGGCAGGTAAAGAAACGCCAAGCCAGCCTTGCCTTGCCAACCTTACCAGTCAAACGCCTTGGCTATGTCGCACGCCAAAACCAGGTCAGCCGACTTGTCCTGCGAGGTGGGCTGGAGGTTGCAGATAACGATCTCGTTGCCACGGAAGTAGCGCACGAGCCCTGCGGCGGGATATACCACCAAAGACGTCCCGCCTATTATGAGCAGGTCGGCGCTTGCAATCGCCCTAACCGCACCGTCTATTACCCGCTCGTCAAGACCCTCCTCATACAGGACCACGTCGGGCTTAACCTCGCCACCACACTTGGGGCATCGCGGCACGCCCGTGGTTTGGAGCACCCACTCGGCCGAATACACCGCGCCGCACTTGCGGCATATGTTGCGATGCACCGACCCATGCAGCTCCCACACGCGCTTCGAGCCGGCAAGCTGGTGCAGGCCGTCTATGTTTTGGGTCACCACCGCGCCTACCTTGCCCTCGGCCTCCAGCTCGGCGAGCTTCTTGTGCGCCTGGCAGGGCTTGGCGTCGAGGGCTATCATGCGTGAGCGGTAGAAGTCAAAGAACTCCTTGGTGTGGGTAACGTAGAAGCTGTGAGACAGCATGGTCTCGGGCGGATAGTCAAACTTCTGATAATACAGGCCGTCGGGCGACCTAAAGTCGGGAATGCCGCTGGCCGTGCTTACGCCAGCTCCCCCAAAGAACACCACGTTGCGCGCCTTGTCCACACGCTTCTTTAGCTCCTGCGCCGCCTCCGCACAATTGGTAATCGTCTTTCCCATGCGTCCTCCCATCGTTCTTCTCATAATCCGCATCGTCAATTACTATATACCTTTGGTTTGATTGCGCGTCCTTATCCGAAAGGAATCGGTTTATGGAGCTTACAACCAACGTGGAGGGCTGCGCCCTGGTGTTTGAGGGCGGCGGATACCGCGCGGGATACACGGCGGGCATGTCCGACGTACTTATGGAGGAGGGCATTTGGTTCCCCTTTGTGTGCGGTCTTTCGGCGGGAGCCAGCAACACCGCAAACTACCTTGCGCGCGACAGGCATCGCAACCATTGGGCCTTTACCAAGCTCGCAGATGATCCGCGAGCCGGTGGCAGGTCGAGCTTTATGCGCGGCGATGGATACATTAACGCCGACTATTGCTACAGAGGTGTAATTGAGGAGGGCATAGCCCCCTACGACTGGGATACCTACGTGCGCAATCCCGCTGGCATGAGCATCCAAGCGTTTGACAGGGATACGGGCCAGACCGTGGTGTGGGATAAGGGCAGCGTCCGCAATGTGGGCGAGCTGGTGGATTGCGTGCGTGCAAGCTCCACGTTGCCCATGCTCATGCACCCCTTGCAGTTTGATGGACACACCATGCTGGACGGCGGACTGGGCAAAGGTGCGGGACTCCCGCTCTGGCTTGCCGAGAGGGCTGGCTATCGCAAGTTCCTCTTTCTTGCCACCCGTCCACGCGGGTATGTTAGGAAACCGTTTAGCGGAGTGGCGTTGCAGGTGGTTAAGCGCGCATCGGCAGGACACCCCTACATGCGCGAGGCCATGCTTACGCGTGCCGAGCGCTACAACGCCGAGATGGAGCGCATAGAGGGTCTTGCGCAAGAGGGGCGCTGCCTTATTGTGTACCCCGACGTAATGCCAGTGGAGAGCACCACCTTTGACCTGCAGCGCTTGGAGGAGTCGTTTGCCTTGGGTCGAGCTCAGGCGTTGCGCGAGCTTCCCCGCTGGCGCGAGTTCTTGTTTGGATCGTCCACGGCAGGACCGCGCACGCGTTCCGTGCCAAACAGCCCGTACCTTGGCGACGCTAGCCACATTTGGATCGAGCCATAGTGGCACACTTACTTCCCCGGGAGCAGGTGTGCCACCCAATGGGTTACACTCGTTTGGACCGCATAGAGAAGGAGGCGCCATGCCCAGTACCGAACTAAGGCTCGTGTCGTGGAACGTCAACGGACTGCGTGCCACGCTAAAAAAGGACCCGAGCTTTGAGGAGATCTTCCACACGCTCGATGCCGACGTGTTTGCCATCCAAGAGACAAAGCTGCAAGACGACCAGCGCGCAAAGCTCAAACTAGCCACGGACGGCTACGCGCAGACGTGGAACTTTGCCGAGCGTAAGGGGTATTCGGGCACGGCCGTATGGAGCCGAGAGGAGCCCTTGCAGGTAATTCGCCAAATCGGTTGCGAGGTGGCCGACGACGAGGGGCGCGTGTGCGCGCTTGAGTTCAACAAGTTCTGGTTTGTAAACGTGTACACTCCCAACGCGCAAGACGGGCTTAAGCGCATCGACGCGCGTCTTGCCTGGGACGAGAGGTTTCGCGAGTTTTTGCAAGAGCTCGACAAGGATAAGCCCGTGATTACCTGCGGCGACTTTAACGTGGCGCACCAAGAGATCGACCTCAAGAACCCTGGGCCAAACCGTGGCAACGCGGGCTTCTCGGACGAGGAGCGCGAAAGCTTTGGCAAGCTGCTCGATGCCGGGTTTGTGGACACGTTCCGCGCGCGACACCCCGACGTGACCGGTGCCTACAGCTGGTGGAGCTACCGATTCCGCGCACGTCAGAACAACGCGGGATGGCGCATCGACTACTTTTTGGTGAGCGAGCGCATCGCGCAAAACGTCACCGGCGCCAGCATTCTTAACGAGGTGTACGGCTCCGACCATTGCCCCGTGGAACTCACCATCGAGCTGTAGCGAGGATTGGGGAGGCAATGGGGAGCGTCCCCTTTTAGCTACCCTGACTACGCAGTTTCGGAACTTTTTCGCCGATTTCGGGGGGCAAAAGTTCCGGATTTGCGTAGTCAGCTTCCTTGCGCACGCAAAAACTGAACTTGGGAGCACGAGCGGCCAAACAGCAGCCCCTGAATGATCACTCTCCTCATGGCTCCCGGACACGTGCTACGTAACCTAGGCCCGTCGTCGGCGCAATTAGTGTACATTGGGTTTCTGAAATTTTGCAAAACCCCA
>JAUMWL010000259.1 GCA_030529665.1 Coriobacteriales bacterium | reverse complement strand
CGCTGATGCGCGGCGTGAAGTTAGGGGCATCAGGCTCGTATTCGCGCGCCATGCACGCCACTCTGAAGTCGCCCATATCCGCGATGGTGTCGGTCTGGTCGCCGTTGGTGACGATGAGGTCATCACCGGATTTACGGACCGGATGATAGATGATGAGGCTCGGATCGACCATCTGCGAGGGGTCGTGAGCTTCGGTGCGGATGCCATCCTCGGTTTCGACGAAGATACGGTTTCTGCTATTGACGCTGCGTCCCATGATGAAGTAGTACACGCGGTCTTTTCCTACCACGATGCCGCGTCCAGGGTTCGCGTTGTTGTTGAGCACGTCGACGAGATCCAGCATGTGCTTCCTTTCTAACCACAAAGGGCAAGCCCCCCAACTGAGGTCGGCTTGCCCAGACGGTCGGCTTTGATGATGTGCTGCTCCCCCGTGGTTACCACGCTATCCGTCAGTAACAGCACAAAGGGCACTCTATCACACAATCGAGCCCTAGGGCGTGTTGTTGTCACCATGTGAAGGATGCGTGCCGAAGCTCATAGAATTGAGCCAATGGGGTAGAACAAGGGTATTACCAATTGATGCACGGTAGACATCGGGTACGGCTCTTGTTTACGGAGGGGATTGTTATGAAGACCAAGCTCTACATCACCTGCGCACTTGCGGGAGTTCTTGCGTTCGCTCCCTTGGTGGGTTGTGCGGGCAATAATGCCGCCAGCGAGTCGGCAAGCCAAAGCGCTGAGCAATCTCAGGATTCTGGGGATAGCTCGGCAAGTGAACACATTGCTGGTGGCTGGACTGTTTACGAGGAACCCACGGTGGTCCTTACCGACGACGAGCGCGAAATATTCCAGAAGGCCAGCGTCGGGTATACCGGTGTGGACCTTGAGCCCATAACGGTGCTCGCCACGCAGGTGGTGGCAGGTATGAACTACGCCTACTTGTGCAAGGCCGCTACCGTAACGGCTGACCCCGTTACAAACTTGGCAATCGTTGTGGTGTATAACGACCTCGAGGGGAACGCGACCATCACCAGCGTAAAGGACATCGACCTCACCGACCTCAAGACCTTGGAAAGCGTAGAGAATAAGGGCAACGTAGCGGGTGGCTGGGAAGTAAGTGCTCCGAGCAACGCCATCATTCTTCCTGCGGAGGCAAACGAAGCTTTCTCCAAGGCGGCCGAGAACTATGAGGACGAGGTTCTGACTCCTATGGCACTTCTTGCCACGCAGGTGGTTTCAGGTACTAACTACAAGATTCTGTGCCAAGGAACCGTGCCCGGTTCCGATGCAAGGCCGGCGCTCTACATCGTAGATCTCTACGCCGATCTTCAAGGCAATGCCGAGTTCACAAGCGTGAGCGCCTTCGACCTGCACGCATACGTGTAAGCATAGAAAACTAGTATGAGCCCCTTTAAACTTGTTGTTGGCGTAGCGCAGCTCGTAGTCGGTGCCGACGACGAGCTGCTTGTTGCCAAGCGTAACCACGGGCCTTGGCTTGAGCGCCTTGCCGTTGTAGATTAGGTTCTTCAGACCGCTAACGGTTGCGACCGATGTCTGAATGCGCTTGCCGCTCCCATTTAGCAGCTCCAGCGCCTTCTTTACGTTCACCTTGGCATCGACGAGCTCTTGGGTTGACGATTCTTCGTTCGTTAGCACGTCATAGGCGGCATCGACCATTTCTGCTAACGCCGCATATGCGGTTGACTTATACGTCTGCGGATCAACTGCGTCGCATACCTCGCTCAGCAGCTCCGCCAAGCCGTAGACGGCCTCCATGTGCGCCTGACGCGCCTGCTCCTCTGCAGGGTCGACCTGAGCCGAGCTTACCGGTACCAGCAACCGCCACATGCGAAGCAGCTCTTCTCGAGCAGCTGCGATGTCTTGCTTCGTGACAGTGTTGTCCTCATAGAGCGCTTTGGCGGCATAAAAGGGGCCAGGACACGGTGCGTGTTTAGTACTCGCGCACAGCGGTGTTGTGAAAGGTTGATAACCCCCCTGCCTTTTCATTTGGGCAACGATTTACCTGTCTCCGCTAACAAGTTGCCAAGTGCTGATAGAATTCCCTTATGTGGCTTTAATAGTGGAGTGGCTTATGGCATTGGCTGGCATAGGTGTCGACATGCTCGAGATTGCGCGTATGGAGAAGGTCCTTGAGCGCCGTCCGAGCTTTGCGAAGCGCGTGTTTACTGAGTCCGAAAGGGCGTACTGCGAACGCATGGCGCGTCCAGCGCAACATTACGCCGCGCGTTTTGCTGCGCGTGAGGCAGTGCTCAAGGCATTGGGTACCGGCTTCTCGCGCGGCGTGGGCCTTACGGACGTCAGCGTGCGAAATAACGAGGCGGGGAGGCCGGAGGTCCACCTGTCGGGCAGGGCTCAACAAATTGCGGAGGAGCAGGGAGTGCAAGAGGTGGCTCTTTCTCTCTCGTATACACACGACGTGGCCGTGGCGAGTGCCGTGGCCATGACGGACGACGTACGTCCCAAGCAAGAGGCACGCTCCGATCCAAAAGACGAACTACGGGCATCGTTTCGCGAGGCGCGTGCGGTGCTCGACGAGCTCGAGCGCGTGGACGAGCAAGGTACATAATTTTGCGTTATCAGTGGTAAAGGGAATGAGGAGGTGCGTATGCAGCCGGTACTCAATGTTGAGGACGTTCGTACGGTGGAACAGGAGCTCACTAAGGTTGGCGTGAGCCTTTCGGAGCTTATGCGCCGTGCCGCACGGCCCGACGAAATGAACATGACCGGCATCG
>JAUMWL010000017.1 GCA_030529665.1 Coriobacteriales bacterium | reverse complement strand
TGGACTTCTCGTCAAAGACCGACCAGGTTATCTCGCGGCGATACGGCTCGTCGTCAGTGGTCTCCACCAAGTCGTACTCGCGCCACGTAATGTGCCGGTCCTCCTGGCGCTCGGGATTGACCTCAACCAAGGCCACTTCGTTGGGATACTTGGCCGCATTGAGCCTAAGCATGTCGGGAACTATCACTATGCCTCCTCTTGTGAGCTTGTAGCCAACATAGGATACGACAAATTGTTCAGTTTGAGCAGTACGGTTACATCCCCATAACCTGATGAGCCAAAAGGGGTAACCCCTTTTGGCTCACTAAAAGGATTCTTAGAACTTCTCCACTACGCCCGTTGTCCTCGCCTCCATCTTTAGGCGCTCGATCTCTGCGGGAATCTGGTCGAGGTCGTAGGGCGTCATTTGGTAGACCCAATTGAGCCAATTGCGATACAGCAGGTTTGCATGTGCGCGCCAGGTAAAGATGGGCTGCCGCTCTGGGTTGTTGTCGGGGAAGTAGTTCTCGGGCGTTCGGATGGGCAGGCCACGATGGAAGTCGCGCCAGTACTCCTGGGATAGCGTGTCGCGCCCGTATTCAAAGTGGCCGGTAACGTAAATCTCGTGGAAGTCGCGCGTGGCAACGAGCGCGGGCCCCGTGGCGAATCCCTCCGAGAGCACCTGGAGCTCGGGATGCTCCACCAAGTCCACCGTGTCAATCGCCGCATGACGCGAGTGCGGCATGTTGTGCACCTCGTCGAAACCGTTGGTAAGAAAGTTGTACTCGTCGCACAGCCGCTGGGGAAAGACGCCAAAGAGCTTTGCAGGAAGCTGACGTTTGCGAATGCCGTACAGGTGATACAGCATTGCCAGCGCACCCCAACACAGGCTCATGGTAGAGAACACGTGCTCCTGGCTCCAATCCACAATGTGGCAGAACTCCTCCCAGTAGTCCACGTCCTCAAAGGCAAGGTGTTCAACCGGGGCACCTGTAATGATCATGCCGTCGTAGTTCTTATCCGCAAAGGCGTCAAAGGTGTCGTAGAACTTTACCAAATGGTCTTCCGACACGTTTTTTGACTCGTGGCTCGACATGCGCATAAAGTCGCAGGCAACCTGCAAAGGAGACTTTGAGATGAGCCGCAGAATCTGGGTCTCCGTCTCGATCTTTGTGGGCATGAGGTTAAGAATAACAACCTTAAGCGGGCGTATCTGCTGGTTGCGCGCAACCTCCTCCTCCAGGGCAAAGATTCGCTCCAGATGAAGGATTCGTTTTGCGGGCAATCCGTCGGCAACGTTGATGGGCATAGTCGCTCCTAATGCTGTAAGCTATCGTTCCTCGCTCGTTGCGTAATGTGCTATTTTACGTCACGCGAGCCAAAATGTGCTCTTCTGTGTTTACCATGCGATATCTGTTTTTTCGATACTCAATTGTTTGATACGCAAATCCATCATAGCTTTGTGCGCTTCTATGTAAAGTGCGCCTGATCAGGCTGGATAAAGGGGGCGAGGTAAAGCGGATAGGTGTCTACCACCCCGCTCACCCCGCGATTCGCAGGAGAAAGCTTAATGGCCCTTTTTGCCATCCCGCGGTCGAGTATGGACTTCAGCGACTTCGCCCTGCGGTTCTGGGAAGACTTGACCTCAACGGGAACCGCCGCACCCCCCTGGCGAATGACAAAGTCAATCTCGAAGTGCGCTCCTTCCCCATAGAAGTAAAGCCTCCTGCCTTGCTTAGCAAAGATGTCTGCCACGATGTTCTCGTACACCGCTCCCTTGTATATTCCAACGTTGCCATTGAAGATGTCTGCTTGAGACCCGTCCTCGAGCATGGAAACAAGAAGCCCGGTGTCGCGA
The DNA here is from genome assembly GCA_030529665.1 of Coriobacteriales bacterium. Lineage (GTDB taxonomy): Bacteria > Actinomycetota > Coriobacteriia > Coriobacteriales > Atopobiaceae > RUG440. The sequence goes on along the minus strand of JAUMWL010000017.1, from coordinate 27,199 downwards.
AGGTACACCTTGAAGTTGTTGTCGATGGCGCTGCCCTCGAGCGGTAGCGAGATGGACTCAAGATTGTGGCAGAAATTGACCATCCCCGCGTCGTAGAGCCACTGGAGGCTCCCCGCATACTTGCGCGCGCCGGCCTTGCGCTCTACCACTGCGTAGCTGAACTTCTTGTAGTCCCTGGCAAGCTGCCGGGGGATGGAGTCAAAACACGCGCGCGCCTTAGCCTTCTCGGCTCCCTCCGCGTACTTGGCTATGTCGTCCCGGTAGTCCTCAAGAATGGCACGCTGCACGCGCAAGACCTCGGCGAAGTTATATGTGTCGACAAAGGTCTGTACGGCCTTTGGCATGCCGCCCACTACAACGTGCTCCCTAAGCATCCCCATCATGGTCTCGTGCACGGCCTCGGGCACCGGGTCGTTCTGGTCAACATACGATGCCAGCATTCCCACCGCCTCCGGAGCGTAGCCGCGCGCCCACAGGTACTCCTCGAAATCGAGCGAGTGCATTTCAAGGCGGTCGACGTAACCGACGGGAAGGGACGACTCCTCCTTGTGGCGGATGCCGAGGAGCGATCCCGTTGCTATGACGTCGAATCTGCCATCCTCCGTAAAGAACTTAAGCGCGGTGCGAGCATTCGGACAACTCTGTACCTCGTCCAAGAAGATGAGGGTCCGCCCCGGGTCGAAGCGAACGCCGGGGTATACGAGGGAAACGCGGGCAAGGATGTCATTAACCTCAAGGCTACCGGCAAAGGCCTGTTTATAAATGGGGCTCCTCTCAAAGTTGAGCTCGATAACGTTGTCGTAGTTCTCGCGCCCGAACTTCCTCACGCTGTAGGTCTTTCCCACCTGACGCGCACCCCCAAGCAGGAGGCACATCTTGTTCGGCCTCGCTTTCCATGCCGCGAGCTCGCTCTCGATTTTTCGTCTGAGCATATTCCTCCTTGGATGCAATTTTTTTAGGGGAATATCATATCATAGTTGCGTATTTTTATGGGGATATTGTCTGTATAGTGCAACTATTTTTTTGTATTATATTCTCCAGTAATGGCATACAAAAGGGTGGATTCGCACGCTCGCGAGCAGGATGCTCGCCACCGAGCCCAGCACCACCAACGTGCGCGTGCTACCAATTGCAGATCGCACACACGATTTATGAGTGGAATGAGTACGTGCACCCTTGTGTATGGCACAAGGCTTCCACTTGGGCCATACTAGATGCATGCATACATCATTTGCCGAGCTCGGGCTAAACGAGCACATACTCGCCGGGGTTGAGGCCCTGGGCTTCAAAACCCCAACACCTGTTCAGGCCGCGGCCATACCAGCCGTGCTCGATGGGCGCGACGTCGTCGCATCGGCACAAACGGGCACCGGAAAAACGGCCGCCTTCGCCCTGCCCGTTCTGCAACGCATAGCGCCTGCCTCCCACGCGGCACGCGAGGAGATTGCGCGCTCCGCATGCTCCACAGATTCCAATAACCCCAAAGACGCAGAGAAGGACTCGTCGCCACACGTTCTTCTGGACGCAATTCCTAACGGGGACTCTTTGTCGGTTCCAGTCCCTTCGAGCGACGACGCGGCAAAGCCAAAGCGCCGCCGCAGACGACACCACAAGAAGTCTGCGACAAACACGCCGTCCCAAAACGAGGGTAACGCTACCACCGATGCATCGGAGCCCCCAAGAAACGAAGCCGAGTCCGCTGGTCTCAAGCCCTCGGACCCCGCCGCCAAGCCCAAACGCCGCCGTCGCCGACGCAAGAAGAAGCCCAAGACGCAAGAAACCCCCATCCCCACCAATGAAGGCACTGGCAAGCCACCTTCGTTTGGCCCCTTTGCGCTGGTGGTAACCCCCACACGCGAGCTCGCCCAGCAGATCGACCGCGTGGTATCGGTGGTTTGCGAGCACACGGGACAGCGCGCCGTAATCGTTATGGGTGGCGCAAAGTTTGACCGCCAAATCAAGCAGATCCAGAGCGGATGCGACATGCTCGTTGCCACGCCCGGCCGCCTGATCGACCTTATGGAGCACAACCACGTAGACCTCTCGAGCGTGCAGGTGCTCGTGCTTGACGAGGCGGACCGCATGCTCGACATGGGATTTTGGCCCAGCGTACGCCGCATCATTGCCGCACTGCCACACGAGCGCCAGAACCTGCTCTTCTCGGCAACGATTCCGCCAAGCATCAAGCCCACCATAGACGCTATGCTGCACGACCCCGTGCACGTGGAGATCGCACGAGTGGGCGAGACGGCCGAGACGGTGGAGGAGCATTTGTGTCCCGTGACACAAGGTCAGAAGACCTTGCTGCTCCAAGAGCTTATTCGCATGTGCAAAAACGGCGCCACACAGGACGCCACGGAGCGCGTGCTGGTGTTTTGCAGAACCAAGCAACGCGTGGATGACGTAAGCCGCGTGCTAAAGAACGCCGGGTTTAAGGTGGACGTTATGCATGCGGACCGCCCACAAAAGGCACGCGAGCGTGCCTTGGCAAAGTTCCGCGAGGGCTCTTGCAAGGTGCTCGTGGCAACCGACGTCATGAGTCGCGGCATAGACGTGCACGGCATTGACGCCGTGGTAAACTACGACGTGCCGCTCGACCCCGAGGACTACGTCCACCGCATCGGTCGCACCGGCCGCGCAGGTGCGACAGGGCAAGCCTACACGTTTGTGGCTCCCGACGAGATTACGCCGCTGCGCGAGATCGAGTACTTTACCGGCAAGCTCATCGAACCGTGGGACCTCCCGGGCTTCGTGTACGACGAAGGTAGAATCATTCCAAGTGCCGGACGCTCCACCACAAAGCCCAAGCGCACCATGTTTAGCGGCATGAAGGCGCGCGGGCGCGGCATGTCAGCCGGCCGCTACGGCAGACACTACTAGCGCCCGGCAAAGGGGATACTCCCCATTGCTTGTTGTTATAGTCTCTCAACCAGCAAGGACCGCATCATGAAGCAAGCACGCCCCTACCCCCGCATCGTTGTCTCGCGCAAGGCCGCCAAGGCACTGCGTGGCGGACACCCATGGGTGTTTGCCAGCGAGGTGCTGCAGGCCGAGGACGCCCCAAACGGGAGCATCGTGGACGTGTTTGAGGAGAACGGCACGTGGCAGGGAGCGGCCATGCTCTCACAGCAGAGCACCATACGTGCCCGCATTGTCTCGCGCAACGCCAACGACCGGTTTGACGAGGATTTTTGGCGCAGACGCATAGAGTGGGCGTGGCAGCACCGCGTGCGCACCATGGGCACGCGCGGCTTGGTGGGCTGCGAGCCCGACACGTCCTGCTGCCGAGTGGTCTTCTCGGAGGCGGACGGCTTGCCTGGTCTGGTGGTAGACAAGTACCAGAACGTGCTGGTCGTGCAAATTGGCACGGTAGGCATGGAGCTTTTGCGCAACACGATCTATCCCCTGCTGCTCCAAACGCTGCGTGCCTCGGGCGAAGACGTGACTGGCATCTACGAGAGAAACGACGGATCGGTTCGCCAAAAGGAGGGCCTTGATCGATACAAGGGCTGGTGGCAAGGCGCCCCAAGCGAAAACCTGCACCTAGAGGTCCGCGAGAACGGCATTCGCTACCTGCTCGACATCCAAAACAGCCAAAAGACCGGGTTCTTTCTCGATCAAAAGTACAACCGTCGCGCCGTGCGACAGATTGCCAGGGACAGGCGTGTGCTCGACTGCTTTTGCCACGTTGGCCCCTTTGGCCTCAACGCGCTTGCGGGCGGCGCTGCGTCGGTGCGCTTTGTGGACGTGAGCAAGACGGCGATTGACCTTGCACGGCAAAACGCCCTGCTCAACGGCTATGCCGTGGACGGAGAGTCACCACAAGCGGCGTTTACGTGTGCCGACGCGCTGGATTACCTGCCACAGTTGCGCAACAAGCAGCGCATGCGCGAGGAGGGTGGCCCCTTTGACCTCATCGTCTTGGACCCTCCCGCCTTTACCAAGAGCAGCGCCACCGTACGCAGCGCGGCTCGCGGATACCGCGACATCAACGCCGAGGCGCTGCGCCTGCTCCCCCGTGGTGGCTACCTCGCCACATGCAGCTGCTCCCAGCATATGACGCGCGACCTTTTGGCCAGCGCCATCGCCGATGCGGCACAGAGCGTAAACCGCCAGCTCAAGCAGGTGGAAGAGCGCCAACAGGCACCCGACCACCCCATTTTGTGGGGTTTTCCGCAGAGCCACTATCTTGACTTCTTTGTCTTCCAAGTAATCTAGCAAGCGAAGGGGAGTATCCCCATTGCTTGCCAGGTAACGTCTACTTCTTGCGGCGGGCGCGGAAGAAGCTTCGCAGCTCGTCGGCACACTCCTGTGCGAGCACGCCTCCCACGACCTCAAACTCGTGGTTGAGTCGGGGGTCGTGGCTTACGTCGTACAGCGTACCCAACGCTCCGCCCTTGGGATCAGGCGCCCCGTACACGCACCGGTCGATCCGGGCATTCACCATAAGGCCGGCGCACATGAGGCACGGTTCCACCGTAACGTACACCGTGCATCCCGTAAGGCGCCAACGCCCCAACGTTTGGGAAGCCTCAGCCATGGCGCGGAACTCCGCATGCGCGCTGGGATCGTGGTCCGTCTCGCGCCGGTTATGCGCACGAGCCACCACCTCGCCCTCGCATACCACCACCGCACCTATGGGCACCTCTCCCTCGTCAGCGGCGGAACGTGCCTCCATGAGTGCAAGCCGCATGTAGGACTCGTCCTGCGAACCCGCCAAGCAAAGGAGAGTATCCCCATCGCTTGGCATCGAACCGTGGCAGCACATCACGCAAACCCCTCGTCCGTAAGCAAAGGCCCTGCTCCGCCATCGGCGGCAACGGTCGCCAACGTATCCGCACGCTCGTTGAGTGCCTGGCCAGCATGTCCCTTTACCCACAACCAGCGCACCGAATGTGGTCCCATGGCGGCAAGCAGCCGCTTCCAGAGGTCGGGGTTCTTTACGGGCTTCTTGCCTGCCGTTACCCAGCCCTTGCGCTGCCAGCTGTCAACCCAGTGCTTGTTGAACGCGTTGGCCACGTATTGGGAATCCGTATGCAACTCCACCTCACAAGGCCGTTTGAGCGCCTCGAGCGCAACAATCGCGCCCATAAGCTCCATGCGGTTGTTTGTGGTGCGCTTGTAACCAGCGCTCAGCTCTTTTTTGTGTTCCACGCCATCGGGCCCCACATACAAAAGCACGGCCCCATAGCCACCCGGCCCGGGGTTGCCCCTGGACGAGCCGTCGGTGTAGGCCACCACATGCATGAAGTTCTTTGCCGCAACGCTGGCCACGCTACTTGGCCTCCGCCCAATTACCGCCCACCGACACATCTGCGACCAGCGGCACGCGCAGCTCGCACACGCCCTCCATGGTCTCTCGCACCAACGCCGACAAGACCTCGACTTCGCCTTCGGGCACCTCAAAGTCCAATTCGTCATGGATCTGCAGCACGAGCTTGGACGCAAGTCCCTCCTCACGCAGCCGCTCCGCCACCCGTATCATTGCAATCTTTATGATGTCGGCCGCCGTTCCCTGCATGGGATGGTTCATGGCCGTACGCTCGCCAAACGACCGCAGCTGGAAGTTGCGCGAGTTGATGTCCTTGATGTGGCGCTTGCGACCATACATCGTACTCACATAGCCATTCTCGCGCGCAAACCTAACCTGTCCGTCCAAGAACTCGCGTACGCCCGGATACACCATAAAGTAGCGGTCAATCATGTCCTGGGCTTCCTTGCGGGCAATCTTAAGCGATGTGGCAAGGCCATACGCCTGCTGGCCATATACGATGCCAAAGTTCACCGCCTTGGCACGACTGCGCAGAGCAGGCGTCACCTCGCTCACCGGCACGTCAAACACACGCGCCGCCGTAGCCGCATGAAAGTCCTCGCCCTCGTTAAAGGCCCTCACTAGATGCTCGTCCGCCGAGAGGTGCGCCAAGAGTCGCAGCTCAATCTGAGAGTAGTCGCAGGCAAGAAACACGCTGCCATCGGGCACCGTAAACGCCGTGCGCACGCGATGCCCCAGCTCAGAACGAGTGGGGATGTTTTGCAGGTTGGGATCTGAGCTCGAGAGACGGCCAGTAGCCGCAACCGTTTGGTTGAGCGTGGTATGGATGCGCTTGTCATTGCGAATAAGCGCAGGCAGAGCATCCAAGTACGTGGACTTTATCTTTGCACGCTCGCGATACTCAAGAACATCGGCCACGAGCTGATAGTCCTTTGCCAGGTCCTCCAGGACCTTTGCGTTGGTGGAGTAGTATCCGCGACGTGTCTTCTTGAGGCCATACGCCGGCAGCTTGAGCACGTCAAACAGCACGTGCGAGAGCTGCATGGGAGAGTCGATGTTGAAATCCTCCCCCGCCTCGTCGTGAATCCGCTTAACCATGCCCGCAATCTCTGCGCCAAGCTCATCGGACTGCTCGCGCAGCTTTTGCGGATCGGCATAGAGACCCGTGCGCTCCATCCCCGCAAGCACGGGCACCAAGGGCATCTCGATGGTCTGGAAGAGCTCAAGCGACCCGTCCTCCTCAAGCTTCTTGTGCAGCAAGGGGCAAATCAGCCGCGCGCCGTAGGCATCGAGCGCCTCGCGGGGCAGCTCGCTGGTGGCTTCGGGCAGCGGCGTGCCAACGAGGTCTAGGACCAGCTCCGCCACGGCAAAAGAGGCACGGTCGGACTCCAGTAGATAATCGGCAACGCCAACGTCAAAGATGCGGTTGGGATCCAGCTCGTGCGGCTCCACCAGCGCGGGTTCGGACGAGTCCATGGGACACACCTCGTGCAGGATTGCCTTTACGTCACCCGAGGCAAAGTGGCCCTCGCGAAGTATCTGCACCAAACCGGCTTGCGCAGAGCCCCCCTCAAGCCGGAGCAGCGCGTCCGTCGTGCAGACCCACAAAGTCATCTGCTGCTCGCTCGTTACATTGAAGTCCAACGCAAGCTGTGCGGCAGAGCCACCCGAGTCGCTTTTGCCAACGGCAACGCCCAGCCATTCGTCAGTGCCAAGCACGGTTGCAAGGGCCGCCAGCGCAGCGTCACCCACAATGGGCTGCGGCACATCGATGCGCGGGGTCTGGGCAGTGGCAGAGCCCTCGTCACCCGTACCCCCTCCCATGCGAGCAATGCGTTTGGTCATGCCCGTAAAGCCTAGGGCGCTGAATGCCGCGGCTGCCTGGACGGGATCAAAGGTGGGAAAACGTGCGTCGTCAAAGTCAAAGGCAATCGGCGCGTCAGTGCGAATGATCGCCACCTCGCGACTCAGCCGGGCGTCGTCTATGTGGGCACGCAGGTTCTCTCCCATCTTGCCCTTAACCTCACCCGCATGCTCTATCACGCCCTCAAGGGAGCCATACTTGCAAATGAGCTCGGAGGCTCGCTTGGGGCCGATGCCCGGTACGCCGGGGATGTTGTCCGACGAGTCGCCCTTAAGGCCATAAAAGTCGGGCACGAGCGCAGGAGTGACGCCATGGTACAGGTCCTCAACCACCTCGGGCGTCATTATCTGCACGTCGCTGACGCCCTTCTTTGTGCTTACGATGCGCACGTGATCGGTGGAAAGCTGATACATGTCTCGGTCTCCGGTAAAGAGGTACATGTCGTAGCCCGCATCCTCACCACGACGCGCAAGGGTGCCCAGGATGTCGTCTCCCTCCCAGCCCTCAAGCTCCACCACGGGAACGTCTAGAGAGCGCAACAGGTCCTTGACCATGGGAAACTGCTCGCGCAGATTGGGGTCCATGGGCGGGCGCTGGGCCTTGTATTGTGGCAGCATCTCCATGCGAACCGCAGGCTTGCCCTTGTCAAACGCGCAGATAACCCCGTCCGGCGAGAAGGACTCCACGAGCTTTATAAACATGTTGAAGAAGCCAAACAGCGCGTTGGTGGCCCGGCCGTCCGGTGCGCTCATGGGCTGGCGAATCGCATGGAATGCACGGTGCATGAGCGAGTTGCCGTCTATTACCGCAATGGTCCGTCTCTCGTCTGCCATTAAAACCTCCCTTGTAGGCATAGCTCAGCCCATTGTACACGTCGATGGGGACAACATGCATGACGTACATGGAATCGCAAGGACGCACGCCAAAGGCAAGGCGTTCGCGGGCCGTCCAGCGGTACGAGTAGTGGCCCAAGATTGCCGGATTGTCCACAGTTGACCATCTAGAAGACCAAGGTGTGGTTTGCGACATTTCTGGACCGGATTCGTCGCCTTTCGCATCATGAACTGCAGGTTGGTATGGACGTTTACCCGGCGGCGTGCTGCCTTTGCGAGCTGTGTGGCCCGCGCGCCCGGCGGCGTGCTGCCTTTGCGAGCTGTGTGGCCCGCGCGCCCACACAGCTCGAAATCACAGCACGCTCGAGGCAGGTCGACCCACACTGGTCGAAAAGACAGCACGCAAGACCGGAGACCACCCACACTGGTCGAAAAGACAGCACGCATTGTCCCGTGCTGCCCACACAGCTCGCCATCACAGCACGCGCGCGCCGCAAGCCCGCGCTCTCTGCGATCTTGTCGCTTGGCGGATTGGGGCCAGACCCTTTTTCGCCATTTTGGTCGATTGGGGCCTGGCCCCTTTTTGCCACAAGAGGCGTTGTCACACGCGGCAGCACTTGGCGGCAACGATGCATAGCCCCGCCAGCGCAACTAAGACAATCGTTTCGCTCCAGATTGTTCTGTCCGAGGTTTGAGCAAGCGTTTGCGCACTTTGATACGAGGCAACCCGACTTACGCCAATTGATGGCTGGTCCTCGCTCCATGACGAGGTGTGCTCATGTGCCACGGGCGCTTGCGCTGAAGCAGATTTTGAGCTTGCGCTAGAGCTATAGATCAAATCCGACGAGGCTGAGTAGGCATCGCCAAAGTCGATGTCATCAGATCCCGACTCATAGTCCTCGTCGTCCCAATCGGAGTCATCCTCCTCATCCTCATCGTCGTCCCAATCGGAATCGTCATCGTCGTCCCAGTCCTCATCGTCGTCCGAATCGGAATAATCCGACTCAGAGACATCCCAATCAGAGTCGTCCTCATCATCTGCTTAGACGTCGCAGTCGTAATTGTCATCAGATCCCGACTCATAGTCCTCGTCGTCCCAATCGGAGTCAACGTCTTCCCAGTCCTCGTCGTCCTCATCGTCGTCCGACTGGACCACGCAAGCAGAACCGTCATCTTCCAACGATTCCGCACATGCGTACTCATCCGCATGGGCATTGCGTATGGGAGCGGCGCTTAACGCAATGCCTGTCATTATCACCAACACCCAGATACAAGCCGCAAGCGCCAACGCATGCTTTTTGCGAAACATAGGACCACTCTCCTCCACAACGAAACGACTCATATCAAGTGTTTTACTGCATTTTGCCGCTGGCTTCAAGGCACTTGGCGTAGGGAATAGTCCCCATCGCCGGCCCCCATCGCCCGGTCCCTTTGCCCAGCCCTCATCCCTCAGTTCCCAAACAGTCCCTGCCCCACCCAACCACACTCATGGGGATACCATGCCTTGGGCGCGAGCGAGACACCACCATAACCCACATTGGCCTACAATAATCTCTTGTCATCATGCAGAAAGGGGCCTTAATGGCACAGGACAAAGTAACTGCAGAGTACGGTAGCCTGGTGTTTGGCGACACCGACATGCGCGAGCGTCTACCCAAGCCAACGTACAAGGAGCTCTCGCGCGTGATTCGCGAGAACAAGCGCATTGAGCTTGACATCGCCAACGAAGTCGCACACGCCATGAAGGAATGGGCCCTAGAGCATGGGGCCACGCACTTTACCCATTGGTTCCAGCCGCTCAACGGCATCACCAGCGAGAAGCACGACAGCTTTCTAACCCCACAGGATGACGGAACCATCCTTATGGCCTTTAGCGGAAAAGAGCTGGTACAGGGCGAGCCCGACGCATCGAGCTTTCCCAACGGTGGCCTGCGTGCCACCTTTGAGGCGCGCGGTTACACGGTATGGGACCCCATGAGCCCCGCCTTCATAAAGGACGAGGTGCTGTGCATCCCCACCGCCTTTATCTCCTACAACGGTGAGGCGCTAGACAAAAAGACTCCGCTGCTCCGCTCCGAAGTGGCGCTCGAGAAGCAGGCCAAGCGCGTGCTGGCACTCTTTAACGGAGGCGAGGCGCCAAAGCGCGTGGTTACCAACGTTGGGCCCGAGCAGGAGTACTTCCTCATTAGGGAAGAGGACTTCGAGGCGCGTCCCGACCTGCGCCTTTGCGGACGCACGCTCTTTGGCGCCGAGCCGGCAAAGGGCCAGGAACTCGACGAGCACTACTTTGGCGCCATTCGCCCCTCGGTCAACGCCTTTATGAAGGAGCTGGACGACGAGCTGTGGAAGCTGGGGATTCCAGCAAAGACCAAGCACAACGAGGTCGCCCCGTGTCAGCACGAGCTGGCTCCCGTGTACGAGCAAGGCTCGCTTGCCATCGACAACAACCTCCTCACCATGGAGAAGCTCAAGCTGCTTGCCACCAACTATGGATTGGCATGCTTGGAGCACGAGAAGCCCTTTGAGTACGTTAACGGATCGGGCAAGCATGACAACTGGTCGCTGTCGGCCGACGGAGAGAACCTCTTGGAGCCTGGCAAGCATCCAGAGGACAACATCCGATTCCTCGTGTTCTTGTCGTTCCTCATCGCTGCGGTGGACGAGCATGCCGACCTGCTGCGCATGAGCGTGGCGTCTGCTGGCAACGATCACCGGCTTGGCGGCAACGAGGCACCTCCTGCGGTGATTTCGGTGTTCTTGGGCGATGCCCTCTCCCCCGTTGTCAAGGCGCTCATACGCAAGGAGCACGCAGAGACGCATGAGGGTCCAACCATGGACCTGGGCGTTCCCGCGCTGCCCGACATTAGGCAGGACAACACCGACCGCAACCGTACGAGCCCCTTTGCATTTACTGGCAACAAGTTTGAGTTCCGCATGCCCGGCAGCCAGCAGAACCTCTCGGATCCCAACGTAATTATCAACACCGCGGTGGCCGAGCAATGTGACCGCTTCTGCGAATACGTGGCGCAGTATTCGGACGAGGACTTTATGCAGGTTGCCGAGCGCTTTGTGCGCCACACCCTGCGCGACCACCAGCGCATCATCTTTGATGGTGACGGTTACTCGGACGATTGGAAGAAGGAGGCCGAAGATCGTGGCCTCCCCAACCTCATGACCACGCCCGAGACGCTAGCCGCACTGCTCGACCGCAATAACATAGAGATGTTCCAAAAGTACGAGGTACTTAACGAGGCCGAATGCCATGCACGCTACGTGGCAAAGGCGGAACAGTACGCAAAGCTCATAAACATAGAGGCCAATACCATGGTGCGCATGGCGCGTCACTTGTACCTGCCAGCCATAATCGCGTACTCCGGCGACATTGCCACGGCCGTGGCCACCAAGGCGGAGCTTGGCGTTGACGCCACGGCCGAGAAGGAACTGGTTAAGCAGCTCACACAGGGTTCGAATGCCATCTATGAGCTTACGACGGAGCTAGACAAGAAGAACGCCAGTGCACGCAACGTAGCGGACCCCGCGAAGCGCGACGAGGAGTACCGAGACCAAGTGCTTCCCGCAATGGCGGCCCTGCGCGCAGCGGTAGACGGCATGGAGCTCATCTGCAGCAAGCAATGCTGGCCTGTGCCCTCCTACGACGACATACTGTTCTACGTGTAGGGTGAGCAGAAAGGGGTTACCCCTTTCTGCTCACATGCCCAATCCAAAGATAATCTCGGTCACGCCGTCAATCAGCAGGGCAACGGCTGCCACAAGCATGCCAACACCCGCCGAGATAAGCGGGCAAAAGATCACGATGACGCCCAGAAGCGCCGTAATTATGCCCGAGACGGTAGCGGGAGTGGCAAGCGGACTGCCCTCGTTTCGATACGTACCAGCTTCCACTATGTCAAACACCCCGGTGGCAAGCACAATTATGCCAATGAGGGTCCACACAAACGAGACCAAGAAACGTGGCGCAATACCCATAAACAGGCCAAAGCCGATTGCAAGAATACCCAACGCAAGGGCTCCCGGAGCGTTTTTTACGGGATCGCCCTTTATCACGGCCGACACGATGGTTATGACACCGTATGCGACCAAGACCCAGCCAATAATGCGCACAAGGGTCTCCACCGCCGCAATTGGATTCACAAGGACGGCAATTCCAAGCGCGACCATCACCACTCCCGTGAGCACGATGATTGCCTTAGTACGTGCGAACCTGTTGGTCATGCCAGCCATCATGATTACTCCTCCCAAAAATGAACGACGTTTAGAGCAAACGCACACCAAAAATGCGTTAATCTGTTCACATTAGATAGTATGACACAAGGGAAAAGCACGCGACCACTTATTTGAGGTGAACGGAATGCCCGCTATACTAGCGCATCACTTGTTCGGCGAAGATGCCTCTGTCCTCCTTCCCGAGGGCATGCTTGCCAATCAACAAGACCTCCTCGCCTTTCTCTTGGGTAACCAAGGCGTCGATCCCCTATGGGCGCACGGACTCGCCTCTCCAGGCGTCGCGCACGCATGCCATCAGCTTGCCTCGCGCGTGCATACCGAGCGCATAACGGATGTGCTAATGTCCATGCGGGGGGCCGTATCCCAACTAGACGAGGACGAGCGTTCCATTGGCCGCGCCTTTGTGTTGGGAATTGCAGCACACTACCTGCTTGACAGCATGGCCCATCCCCTCATATGCGCGCAGGAGGAGGAGCTTGCCCAAGCCGACGCAGAGCTTGCGGCCTGCAGGGACGAGGTGCACGCAATCATAGAGTCCGACTTGGATTCGTGGACGCTTTGGGAAACTCGCCATCTAACGGTGCTAGATGCCCCAAGCTCGCGTGCACTCGCACGCACAAGCCAAGTTGAGAGAATAGCAGGAGTCATCGTTTCTCATATGGCCAAGGAGATCTTTGGCATGGAGCTGAGCGCCAGCGAGTTTGCAAAGGCCGTTCGCGACTACCAGCTGCTCTATAAGGCCATCGACCCTCCGGCGCTTCTTAGCTCACGCCTGCTCTTTTTCGTGGAGCGACTTGGACTCAAACGTTCCCGTTTGCGCGCGCAGGCACATGTCATAACCACTTCCGACAAATGCGCCTCGGCAAACTTGGAGCATCGCCCTTGGAGAAACCCGACCACGGGTGAGATTTCGGTGGCGAGCTTTCCCGACCTGTATCACGACGCGCTGTTTGCATGGCCCGAATTCAGCCGGTGCCTCGTGGTTGGTGACAAAGAGCGCCTCGACCTCATGGTTGGAGGCATAGACTATTACGGTAGAGCCTTGTAACTACCTATATCTTGCGCTGCTTCGGGTTGACCGGCGCGCAACGCGAGCATTGCCTAGCGTAGACATACCGTTGCTGGGCGTTGCGTTTGGTGCCGAAGAATCGCTTTGCGGCTGGTCCTGGCCATTGCGATGCTTGGTCCGCGTGGTACGGCGCCTCTCGCGATCCACGTCTTGCTGGTTGCGCTCGTCTTTTTTGGTACGACGCACCAAGGGTAGGCCCCTTCGCACCTTGCGCGTGGCTTCCTTCTTTTCGCTCTTGGCACGTCTTGTGGGTCGCGTTGGCTCCCTTGAGGCGTCTGCCTTGCCAGACAAGGCAATACGTGGACGGGCCGCCCTCGCTGCGCCAGGACTCTCCTGCTCAACCTGCGCCACTTCTTGGGCCTCTGCGGGCTTGCGCTTGCTGCGGCTGATCTTTAGCCGGTGAACTGGCATCTTTAGCAGCACAAACGCCAACAGCAGGCACACCACAATGGCATAGATGCTTACGGTGCCGTTGAGCAGAAAGCTCGAGATGAGCGTACCCACCACAATGAGCAGCGACAATGCCTGTCCGTAGGCGTTCTTCTCGCGCTTTGCCGTCCAAAGACCGTACGACAGCAAGGGAGAAATAACGCCCACGAGCGCCAGGGGCACAATGAGCGACTTGGAGAAGCTCTCGTACGATGCAACCGTAGTAATGAAGTAGCTCTCTATGTATCCCAAGTTAAAGGGTATTGCCCACCAGATCGCCTTTATTCGGCTGTCCACATGGACCGCCAGAATCGCATTGAGCAGAACCCATAGCGAGAAGTGAGAGACAAAGGATGCCGCGCCAACAAAGAGAACGTCGAACATGGTTGCCATAATGCCCGAAAAAAGACCTAGGAACAACAAGGCAACGGCTTCTGCTACAACCACTACGACCTCCCTTCGCATCACGGCAGCAATAGTATAACGTTAGCACATGCACAACCGAAATACGAAGGGATAGGGCGTATCTGCGCGGCATTTCCGCTATTTGTTTAAAAAACTCCTTGGTACCTATGGCCTTTGGAGGTGGAGGCCGCTAGAGCTCGTCGTTGTTTGCCTCTTGGTGAGAGAGGGCTATCTCTAGGTTTCCGTTGCGGCAGCGCAGCTCGTCTATCATGTTGCGCTGCAACGAGAGGTCACGCATACCCACGTTGTAGACCAGCTTGTACAGGCTGCCCATGTTGGTGGTCTTTACGCTCAGGAGCTCGTGATAGGTAGTGTACTTGTCCAAGACGTCGTCAAAGAGGTCGTAGAAGTCCAGGTCCTCGGGCACCGTAATGCGAAGCGCCCTGTCCGCGCAGTCTCCCAGCGGCCCCACCGACAAGGCCTGGTACAACGTGGCAATCGCGCAGAGTACCAACGTGACGGCAACGGCACAGACCAGGTATCCCATGCCAGTAACCAAGCCGACGCACATGGCGAGGAAGATAAACGCAATGTCTCGCGCCGATCCCGGGACGCTCCTAAACCGCACCAGGCTAAACGCGCCGGCCACCGCAACGCCCGCTCCAACGTTGCCGTTTACCATGGCGATCACCACGCACACGATGGCCGGAAGTATTGCGAGCGTGGTGACAAAGCTCTTGGTATGCTTGCTGCGGTAGCAGTACGCCAGTGCAAGCACGAGTCCAAGCAGCAAGGACACCCCAACACCCACCAAAAGTGGTCCCAGCTCAACGCTAGTTGTGCTGGCAGTATTGGCAAAGATCGAATCAAACATGGTGCTTCCTTTCTTAAGACCGTCCAACTAGGCAAACGCAATCGTAGGTGCCTGGGGAACAAACTGTGGCCGACGTGCGGCGCTTCCCAAGTGCGGGCGAGCCGTGGTCGTACGCCCGTTGAGCGACTTGGCGAGCTCGCGCTGCCACGCGATACCCACCTTAGAGAAGCTCGTCTTATAGAGCCCCTCCTTACACAGAAACTCGGTAAGCCAAAGGGGAATCGCGCCTCCCGCCTTTACCTCAAGCAGGCTCAGGCCGTCTTCCAGGTACTGCTCGGTCACGCCAGTGGCATTTAGGCTCAGCCCTGTGGTACGACCGCGCACCTTGCGGTCAAACGTCATGCGAAACTCGTGGTCGTCCCTGGCATAGAACGCCTCGCGGTCGTAGCCAATATAGAACGCAGGCTCAAGCCCACCATAGCTACGGCACGTGTAGTCAATCTCGCGCTCTATCTGCGTCTGCGGATTGCCCTGGCCCAGCAGCAGGGATTGCATGCGATGCTGGTCCATGGTGCACCTGCGCTTGTACACCACGCCGTCGAACTTCTTCTTTAGCTCCACAAATACGTCGTCGCCCTCATGCCAGGTGCCATAGCAGCGTATGCGCACCTTCTCCTTGTACTCGGGGTGTTCGGACGACCTGCGCACAAGCAGGCGGGTGGGGGTGTCGTAGTACACGTTGTGCACCGTGGAGGCACCCCACTCGTCGGGCACCATGTAGCGTTCCATAACGGCAGCAAGCCGCTTGCGCTGCTCGTCGGTCAGCACATACTTGATCTCGTAACGCTTAAAGGTCAGCTGAATCATTGTCCTCATCTCCGTAGGGCATCGCTCCTCGCGATGCGGACAATGTAGCCTCCCAATTTTAAAACTAGTTAAAACGCCGTCTGGGTTCACAAACGCACGAGATGGCTTTAGTTTTCCTTAAAGCACCAAGCAAAGGGGAGTATCCCCATCGCTCGCCCTAGCCGGGAAGCTCGCCCGTGGAGAGAATCTGCTCCAGCTGGTCTTCGTCAAGCACAGAGACGCCAAGCTGCTGGGCCTTTGTGAGCTTGCTGCCAGCAGCCGCTCCCGCCACCACGTAGCTCGTGCGCTTGGACACCGAGCCCGTAACCTTGGCACCAAGTGCCTTAAGGGCATCTCCGGCTGCCTTGCGCGTAAACTTCTCCAGCGAACCCGTAAGCACAAAGGTGAGTCCTGCCAACGGCTGTGACGCATCCTCGCCCAGCATACTCTCTTCGGTAAGTCGCACTCCCGCCTTTCGCAGACGTTCGATTACGGCCACGTTTTGCGGCGTATGGAAGAACTCAGACACGCTTGCCGCGATCTTTGGCCCTATGCCGTCGACCGCCGCAATGTCCTCCTCGCTCGCAAGCACCAGTTTCTCCATCGAGCCAAAGCGCTGGGCCAGGAGCTGTCCCACGTTGGCCCCCACATGTCGGATGCCTATGCCAAAGAGGACTCGCCCCAGCCCGCGGTCCTTTGACGCCTCAACCTGCGCCATGATCTTCTTTGCCACGACCTTGCCCACCACAATGTCGTCGCCGGCCTTGTTTGTGCGCCCGGTCTTCACCCCGGCAAGCGTCTCCACAGACAAGTGCTCAGGGTCATAGAAGTCGGCCACGTCAGAAAGCACGCCTTGCTGCACCATGCGACGCACCAGCTCCTCGCCAAGGCCGTCTATGTCCATGGCGTTGCGACTGCCCCAATGAATTAGACGCTCGACCGCTTGGGCGGGGCAGTCTATGGAGATGCAGCGATATGCCACCTCTCCTTCCTCGCGCACGACGGGGCTACCGCAGCTTGGACAGGTGTTGGGCATGTCGAACTCGTTCCGCGCCGCGTGCGCGACCGCTTGTTCGCCCTCCGTCACCGGCCCCACGACCTCGGGAATGACGTCGCCCGCCTTGTGGACCACGATGGTGTCTCCTACGCGCACGTCCTTTCGGCGTATCTCGTCCAAGTTGTGCAGCGTGGCACGCGCGATGGTGGAGCCAGCCACGCTCACGGGGTCAAACTCTGCCACGGGTGTGAGCACACCGGTACGTCCCACCTGGATGCGGATCTCTCGCAATACGGTGCGCTTCTCTTCGGGGGGGAACTTAAACGCAATTGCCCAGCGGGGAGCCCGAGCCGTAAAGCCCAGCATATCTTGCTGGGCGAAGGAATCCACCTTGACCACGACACCGTCTATGTCGTAGTCCAGCTCGTCACGCATGGCAAGCGCACGCTCGCAAAACTCATGTACCTCTGCGGCGCTCGCACAGCGCGCGGCATGGTCGTTTACCGAGAATCCGCAGCTACGCAACCAGTCCAGAAGCCCGGTCTGGCTCTGTACGTTAAGAGGTGTAGCGTCTGCCACCGCATACACAAACGTCGCCAAGTCGCGCGTTGCCGTTATCTTTGAGTCCTTTTGGCGCAACGATCCCGCAGCGGCGTTTCGAGGATTGGCAAAGGGAGGACGTCCGGCCGCGTCGTTTGCCTCGTTGAGGCGCACGAAGCTCTGGCGCGGCATGTACACCTCGCCACGCACCTCCACGCTCTGGCCAAACCCTTCCCCTGCCATGTGGTCCATTCCGGCGGGGGCAAGCGTGCGGGGAACATCGGCAATCGTAAGCACGTTGGCCGTAACCAGCTCTCCCGTAGTGCCGTCTCCCCTTGTGGCTGCCCGCAAGAACTGCCCGTCGGCATAGGTGAGGGCGATTCCCAGCCCGTCAATCTTTAGCTCGCACGTGTACGCAACGGGATCCGACGACAACGGTGCCAAGGCATCCTCGGTGCGCTCGAGCCATGCGTCTAGCTCGGACAGGTCCATGGCATCGTCCATGGAATACATGCGCTGAGCATGGCGCACCGGCTCAAACTGCTCTCCCACATAGCCACCCACGCGCTGGGTATAGCTCGAGGGGCTCCTGAGTTCCGGATGGGCCTCCTCAAGGTGAATGAGCTCCTGCAACAGGCGATCGAACTCGGCATCGGTCATGCTCGGCGCATCGAGGGCGTAGTATTGATAGGCCGCACGGGCGAGCGTGGCATTGAGCTCCTCCGCACGTCGCGCCGGCGTCTGGGGCTCGTCGGGCACGGCAGGTGCCTGCACCAGCGGCACCTCATCGCCAAAGAGCGAGGTCTGAAAAGGCGTTTCGTTTTGCGCAGCTGCCATAAGAATACCTCCGTCACCGCATTCGAGCCAAGCAATGGGGAGTATCCCTTTGCTTGCCCTCCATTGCTTGTCAGAACGACTTGGTAATGGTTAGGATGTTCTTCCCATTCTCATACCTATAGGCAACGTCATCCATGATCTTTCGCACCAAGAAGATTCCCAGGCCGCCAATCTCACGCTCGTGAATCCCCAAGGTGGTGTCGGGCTCCTTCACCTTAAGCGGGTTAAAGGGAAGCCCCTCGTCCTCCAACGAGATCTGCACGGATCGCATGTTTGGAACCTTGCATACGCGGATGATGGCGTGACCGATCCGGTCTCCGTAGGCGTAGCGACAAATGTTGCTAAAGAGCTCGTCCAGAGCAATGTCCACCTGCGTAATGGCCCGCATGGAACAATTCATGTTCTCCAGTTGCTCGTTCACAAAGTCCGTGACCTTCTCTACGTTGCCCACCACGGCCTCAATTTGTAGCTCCATGACTATTTACCTCCAACAAAACGCAACGCCAGCGCCGTTATATCGTCAAACTGCAAAGCAGCGCCAACATACTCATCAACACTAGCATGAACCAACTTGCAGATGTCCTCAACATCGTTGTCCGCGCACGCGCCCAAAACCTCAAGCAAGCGTTTCTCGCCAAAAAGCTCCTCTTGCTCATTGGTCGCCTCGGTTACCCCATCGGTATACAAAAACAGCACGTCTCCCGGCTGCATGTCTAGCTCATGACGCCTGTAGGGTATGCCTTGTATGCCTCCCAGCACCATGTTGGGCCTCACCTTGCACAGCTCGCATGTTCCGTCGCCGCGAATGATAACCGGCGGATTGTGACCGGCATTGCCAAAGGCCACGCAACCCGTAGCAAGGTCGATCACGCCCATCCAGCACGTGACAAACATCTCCGCCTCGTTGCCTTCGCAAATCTGGTCGTTTCCTCGGGCAAGGACCTCCTCCACAGGAAGCCCCGATTCGGCAAGGTTCTTTAGGACCGTCTTCGCCCTCATCATAAACATGGCGGCAGGGATCCCCTTGCCGCTAACATCGGCAACAAGAAACGCCAGATGCTCCTCGTCAAGGAGATAGAAGTCGTAGAAGTCGCCCCCGACCTCGTTGGCCGGATCCATGAGGGCAAAGATCTGAAACTCCTTGCGATTTGGATAAGGGGGAAACACCATGGGGAGGGCACTTCTCTGAATCGTGCGGGCATATTCCAAATCGGCATCAAAGCGCGCCTCCGCATCGGCTATTGCGTTCTTTAGCGCCTCGACGGCAAGGTTGATGTCTTGCGACAACAGGGCAAATTCCTTGTTTGACCTTACGTCCACCTGCGCGTCCAAGTCGCCGTCCATAATTTGGCCCAGCGTGCCGTTGACTCGCATGATCTTGTGCACCACAAGGATCTTTATCAGCGAGTAGACGGCGGCAAAGAGCGCGGCAAATACAAGTACCTCCATAAACGTGGTCACCAGCATTGCAACGTTGCGCGAGAACTGCGCTTCGGACACGGGAAGCAACGCAATAATGTGATATCCCTCCGCCACCAGATACATGCCATACGCAGGCACCCCTGCAAGGCTTGCCACAAACAAAGTGTTTGGCTTGGTGATGGACAGCACGTCAGACAGGCCGGTATCGTCCAAACTCTTGCCGTTCATCGTATCGTAGGTGCTCTTTATCGTTCCCTCGCTGTCGGCAACAACAAGGCCCCCCGACTCGCCCACATGTCGGTCCTGGACAATAACCACAATCTGCTGCTCAACGTCGTTGGTAGCCCCCACGATGGCTTTGCGCGCGTCTTCCACGTTGAGCCTAAGGAGGGCCGTCGTCTGCTCCACCATAAGCCTGGACTGCACCGAAAAGGTAAAGAGCGTAGTCACCACAAATCCCGCCGCCATTACCACGCACATCCACGCCTGAATGGAATGCGCAAGAGGACGCTCCTGTGGCGCGGAGCGCAGGGGCTCCCTTTGCAGGAGCGAGACCACCAGCACGCACAGCATAACCGCAAGGCCGTTGCAAAGAATCATGGG
The DNA here is from genome assembly GCA_030529665.1 of Coriobacteriales bacterium. Classification (GTDB taxonomy): domain Bacteria; phylum Actinomycetota; class Coriobacteriia; order Coriobacteriales; family Atopobiaceae; genus RUG440. The sequence continues at coordinate 7,023 of JAUMWL010000017.1, read as the reverse complement.
GGCAGAGCAGACGCGCACCACGCTAAAGGCGCGCTCGGTATGGCTTGTATTGGTCAAAAAGATAAGCAGAAGATGGAGCACCTCTCCAACGACGCCAACCCCAAACGCCACCAACGCCGTTGGCCTCTTGTTGTCAAACAAGAGCTTGCGAAGCGCGGCTGCATAGAAGCCAACCAGAACGGTGGCGACGGAGCATGCGAGCCGCGTAAACATGCCTTTGCCCCATAGTGCGGCAAACCAGCGCTCCACCCCGCCAATAACGCCCGCCAACACGCCCGCCGGCCATCCAAACACCAACCCGGCCGCCAAGGGGGCGGCATCGCGCACGTTCATGGTGGCGTCTAGGGCGGGGATGCCAAACTCAGTACCAAAGATGGCCACCCCACCAAACGCCAAGCCAATAACGATTTGTTGTACGAAAAACGGCTGCTGCCCAAATACCGTCCGATGTTGCAACAGATGCATCACAACGGTAACGACAACGGGGAGCAGCGTGGCAAACGCAAATTGAAACAGTGCCAACGAGCTCACGACTGCTCGATGTTCAAAAAGTCCACGAATCCAGTCATCACAAACACCTCGTACACTTCGGGCTTAACGTTGCAGACCTTCATGACGCCCTGCCTGTTCATGGCCTTCTGGGCAGAGAGAATAACCCTAAGCCCCGCGCTCGATATATAGTCCAGGTCGCCAAGATCGAGCACGAGGTCGCTGATTCCCCCAAGCGATTCCCCAAGGGTTGCCTCCAGCTGGGGAGAGGTGCTCGTGTTGAGTCGTCCAGAAATAGAGATCGTAAGCTTGCTGCCATCAAGCTGCTGGGTTATTTCCATGGTTCCTCCGTCTCACGTTGTGTTTACCCATAGTACTACGAACTATGCGGGCCGTATGCTGGGATGTTGTTGGTAATACGCCCTCTTGTTTTCGTACATGTCCTCGTCCGCCTCAAGAAACGCCACGCGCACATCCATAGAGCCGTCCGACCAGCACGAACCCATGGCAAAGCTCACGGCACCGTCCTTTTGGGCAACCGACTGCAACCGGTGGAGCTTTCGCTCAAACGTCTCTCTGTCAATATTGAACGACAGCACAATAAACTCGTCGCCACCCGTCCTAAACAGGTCTTCTTCATAGAACACCTTGCGAAGCATCTCTGCGGCCTCTATGAGCAGCTTGTCGCCCGCATGGTGACCAAAGCTGTCGTTTGTTACCTTTAGCCCGTTGAGGTCGAGGTTTATCACGCCAAAGGGCGTTCTTGTCTCGTTGCTAGCCAACTGGCCAATGCGACGAATCATGGAGTTGCGGTTTTGCAGTCCCGTAAGCAAGTCGGTGCTCCCCATCTCCTCCAGGCGACCTGCAAGCAGATTGTTGCTAATCTCGGAGGCAAGGAAGAACGCCATGAGCTCAACGAGCTCTGCTATCTTGGCAACGCGCTCAACGCTAAAGTCTGTGATGTAGAGGTAGCCAAAGGATTTGTCGCCTCGCCGCAACGGCGCAAGCACGATGCTTGAGATGCCGTGTCTGCGCATCGTCTCCACCCACTCGGAGCACCGCGTCTCTATGCGTTCCATATCGCGCTTGTCTTTTACCACGATTACGTTTTCGGGACCAATTATGCCGTCCCACTGGCACACAAACCCATAGGGAACCACATGGCTTCCCAAGTACCAGGCGCCACGAGCTTCTGCGATGCGCTCGCAATACGTTGTTACCTCCTCCTTGGCGCGGTCCACAAGGAGTATGCGGCAGCTGAGCGCACCCGAGACCTCCAGGACGTCCTCAAGCACCCGACCGACCTTATCCACAAAGTCGCGTTGGCCAAGCAAGGTGTTGCAGGCCCTTATGACCTCTGCCGTCGTATCCATGGGGACACAGGCCATGCGATCGGGCTCCATGTCTTTTGTGGGCTCAAAGAAAAGCTGACAAAAGCCCAGCACGTCACTTGCCGGCCTAAGGGGAACGAGCACCTGGTCGGCCCATGTGCCAAACGCCTCCGACTGTACATATGCGTGAAGCCGCCGGTTGCAAAAGGCCGCTTGCAAGCAAGAGTCCTCAAACTTGAGGTCTCTGGGAACAAGCTCGTCGTATGCCATGTCGTTATGGAATTCCAGCCCGCAGGAGCTCATGATTTTGCGACAGGAGTCGTTTGCCCTTACGATGCGGATGGTACCGCACGCTCCCTCGGGCGTCTTCTCCACCGACAGTACGGCGCAGGGCACCATAGAGCTGTCAACCAGTGTTTGAAAGTCCATACTTACCTTTCCTTGCTTAGCTTGGGCTTATACCATACCCCGTTAAAAGGCCTACGTTGTTGTTAATCCGCAAAGTCTCGGGTAATATGTACGCTTTGCGGTCCAAACGTGAGCCGGGGCCACAGGTCGCTGGCTCACCAACGAACGTGAGCCGGTCATAATTCCCTGGCTCACTTGGGAGGAGTTACGCATGAGTTGGTACGACAAATCGGTTGTGTATCAGATCTATCCCCTGGGACTTACGGGCGCCCCGCATCAGAACGACGGGATACAGGAACACCGGATTCTTCAGCTAGTGGAGAACGGTTGGATAGAGCATCTGCAACGACTTGGCGTAAACTGCGTGTTGCTCAATCCGGTATTTGAGAGCGAGGCTCACGGCTACGACACCATTAACTTTAGCATGGTAGACGTGCGGCTGGGCACCAACGAGGACCTTCGCGCCGTAGTGGACGCCTTTCACGCTGCGGGCATACGGGTGTTGCTCGACGGCGTATTCAACCACGTAGGACGCTCGTTCTGGGCGTTTGAGGACGTGGTGCAAAACCGCGGAGACAGCGAATACGCCGGATGGTTCAACATCAACTGGGGCGGCAACAACGAGTACGACGACGGTTTTAGCTACGACACCTGGGCGGGCGTCCCCTATTTGGTAAAGCTCAACCACCGCAACTTTGACCTCAACGAATACTGTGCGGACGTAATTCGCGAGTGGGAGCAGGAATACGACATCGACGGCCTGCGCCTAGACGTTGCCTACTGCCTGGACATTGGCTTCTTGGAGTACCTGCGCCACATTGCCAACGAGCTCACGCAAAAGCGTGGAGAAAAGTTCCTGCTGTTGGGCGAGACCATGTTTGGCGACTACAACCGGTGGATGGGTAACAAGCTCTGCGACACGGTAACCAACTACGAGTGCTACAAGGGCCTCTGGAGCTCCATGAACGCAGACAACATGCACGAGATCGCCTATGCGCTGGAGCGCCAGAGCGGCGACAAGCCCTGGGACCTGTATACCGGCAAGCATCTGCTCAACTTTGTTGACAACCACGACGTGCCTCGCATCGCCACGCAGATTGCAAACAAGGAGCACCTCAAGCCGCTGTATGGCCTGCTCTTTGGCATGTGCGGCGTGCCGTGCATCTACTACGGCAGCGAGTGGGGCATCGAGGGCGAGCAGCACTTTGGTGACCACGAGCTGCGTCCAGCCGTAGAGAAGCCCGAGTGGAACGAGCTCACCGATTGGATTGCCGCGCTTGCCAAGGCCAAGCGAGAGAATCCCGCGCTCACGATGGGCGACTATCACGAGCTGCAGGTCCAGCCCACGCATCTGGTGTTTGAGCGCAAGACAGACGACCAGCGCATCATCGTGGCCATAAACATCTCTTCCGAGCCGGCTCAGCTCCACTTTAACGCCAACTGCGGGCGCGCGGAGGACCTGCTCACCGGCAAGGAGCACGACTTTGGCGGCGGCTCCGAGGTGGAGCCCTACAGCTGCCACTTCTGGCTCTGCGAGCGCTAGCTGCACCCGAGGGCTGCCGGGCGATGGAGATACTCCCCATCGCCCGACACCCTCACTTCTCGCGAACGTGCTTACCGGTTAGGTGCTCTATGCTCAGCCGCAGAATTGCCACGCGCGAGAGGTTGCGCGCAATGTCGCCCTCCAAGTCATAGCCCTGCGGAAAGTACTTCCTGCCCAATTTGTGGAGCGCATCGCGCATGGCGTCCTCTTCAACCACCCGTTGGACGCGCCCAAACGCAATCACAGAGTTGAAGTGCAGCCACCACTCGCCCTCCTCCTGACGGCCCTCGTCCAACACACAAAAGCTGGCCTTGTCGCATGCAAGCAGCGCGTCCATCTTGTGGCCATCGGCGGCGCAGTGAAAGTAGATGCTCCCGTCGTCATACACAAAGTTAAGGGGAACCGCATAGGGATAGCCCTCGTCACCTAGCACCGCCAGCACGCCACGCGGGGCGACCTTTAGCAAACCCTCGCACTCCTCCTTGCTCAGCTGTTGCTTAAAACGTCTCATCTTGCGAATCATACGTCTCCCCCTTTAAGTGTTCGCAGAATACATGGGTCTTCTGATGATTATGCCATGTGGGGTATGGGAATACTGCCCGAACCATCCAAGCAAGAAAAGAGAGGAGCACGTATGAGCAATTCAGTTCGTGAATCCATTGGAGCCCACATGGGCCATAACTATGTGGCAATGTTTGGCCTCACGGCCCTGCCCTTGGTAGTTGGCGGAATATCCAGCTACCTCACCTCCGACGCAATGATTCAGTTCGACTCGTTTAGACAGCCTCCCCTATCACCACCCGCCTGGTTGTTCCCTGTTGTGTGGACTGCCCTGTACCTTCTTATGGGCGCAGCGAGCTACCTGCTGTTTAGGTACGTACCCACCAACGGTACGGAGGCCACCATGCGCCATGCCGCGCTTATTATCTATGGTGCGCAGCTTGCGATTAACTTTGCCTGGTCCCTCGTGTTCTTTGGTGCCGAGGCGCATTGGGCGGCGTTCGTTCTTCTAATGCTCATGTGGGTGATGATAATTGCCCTGGTGATCTTGTCGTTTAGGATGAGCAAGGCCGCCGGGTGGATGCTTGTGCCCTACTTGGCGTGGACCACGTTTGCCGCATACCTCAACCTCATGATCGCAATTCTTAACTAGCGCGAAGCGGGTTTGTGCGTTGGCCTTCGTTTGGAAACGGCGAGGGCCAACGGACAGGTCCCGCATGCGCCGCCGGCGCGGAGCGCGTGCTGTGTTTGCGAGCTGTGCGGCCGAGACGGGCCTCCCCGTGCTGGAATCGCGAGCTGTGTGGGTGCGCCGCCCGATTGTGTGCTGTGATTTCGAGCTGTGTGGGGCGGCAATCCACACTGCTCCAAAAGTCAGCACATTTGGGCATGCATAACCCACACTGCTCGCAATTCCAGCACACATCTCCCGAACGGACCCACACAGCTCCAAATCACAGCACGCCCGCGCCTTCATCACCCGCACAGCTCGCAATCACAGCACGCATCGCCCTTATCGCCAACTGCGTCAGAGGAACACGGTTCGGATACGCATTCCAAGGCATTCGTATGCATCTTCCGCGCCCATCGCGTCCCTTGCGCGTCCCAATTTGCCATGCAAGCCTCCATGTAGGGCATGTCCACAAGTAATGGAGGGAAGCATGGCACGCACAACGCAACATATGAGACGAGACTGGGGGTCCATTTCATGCGTTCGACAAGGCGTATGGCGACTTAGGTACTGGGCACAGACCGACGCGGGGTATCGCAGATGTTCGGAGACGATCCGAGGAACAAGGAAGGAGGCTGGAGACCGCCTGGCCGAGCTTAGGGTTATTCATACCCACGACGCGCCTTGTCCCACGCTAAAGACCTGCTGGGAACGTTGGTATCTGCCCGACCGCGAGCGCATGGTCGAGCAAGGCGATTTGTCGCCACAGTCGCTCGCGCAATACCGCAGCACGTGGCGAAAGCACATTTGCGACCGTTGGGCAAAGATGCCCGTGGACCGCATACGTCCCATTGACGTGCAGCAATGGTTGCTTGGCCTCAAACGCGTCGCCGCCTCCGCAAGCATGCATCTTATGCGACAGATACTCGACTATGCCACTCGCTATGGCATCCTTGCGTCTAACCCGCTCTCAATCCGCTATCTCCTTCCTTCCAAAAGCACGACAACCCCACGAGAAAACGACGTATGGTCGCCAGACGAACTCGGAGATGTTTGGAAGGCATGCTGGGGGTCTTGGATAGAGCCAGCTATACTGCTTTCGGGTTTTGGGAGCTGTAGGGTTGGCGAGGCCCTGGGGGTTCGTGCCTACGACGTGCAGAGTCTCAACGTGCTGGGCGTGCCCATCACAACGGTCCGCATAGAGCGCCAGATTGATGGCGGAGCAAACGTCGCCAATCGCACAAAGAACCGTTGGAGCCGCCGCACCGTATTTCTTGCGGGAAGGCCAGCCCAGCGCCTTTGGCACATTGCTTGCATGGCAGAGAAGGACGCGTTCTTGTGCGCTCCCCCTTGTCGCGAACATGCTACCCAGCGAGAATTGCGACTCGAATTCTCGCGACTCTTAGAACAAGAGGGTGTTACTCCGCACCTGTTTAAGAACCTCAGAAAGACGTGGCAAACCAACATGCGATGGGTCGTGCGACTTCCACCATGGGCAATCGAACCCATGATGGGACATGTTGGCGAGGGCATTACGGGGCGTCACTACGACAAGCCCTCTGACCAGCTGTTTGCAGAACTGCTCGCCGAGGCATGGACCGCGCATCCCTTTGCCGATGAGTATGCGTGGCTACCGTAGGACCGGCGGTTTAACGCCATGCGATTGAGTGGTCGCGTGCTGTGACCGCGAGCTGTGTGGCCGCGGGGCGTGCGGGCGTGCTGTGATCGCGAGCTGTGTGGGTGCACCACCCAGCTGCGTGCTGTGATTGCGAGCAGTGTGGGTCGGCAAGCCACACAGCTCGCGATTCCAGCACGCTTTCGCCTGAAAGACCCACACAGCTAACGATTACAGCACGCAATCCCCTCCAGAAGCCACACGACTCGCAATTACAGCACGCTGGACCCACACAGCTCCTAATCTCAGCACGGTCGCAGTAGCCCAAGAGGCCCTTTTGCTAGGCTTTGGGACAATTTGGGACGCCGCCATCACTCAACGCATCGGTTTATCAGGCCATTCGCTGAATGAGACTAGAGGTGGATCATGAAAGACTACCTGAAGCTCCGCAAGGAGGAGCTGAAGAAGC
>JAUMWL010000258.1 GCA_030529665.1 Coriobacteriales bacterium | reverse complement strand
CTGGCCTGTTTTCTTTTGGCTCCATACCTTGTGGATTCTATAGGGGATACCAGACTTACTGAAGCACTCTTATGGAATTGGTTGCTTTTCATGGCTCGGCCGGTGACCGTGCCGCTCGCTTGGGGGTCTCCCGCGCCTTTTGGGTGGTGGACGTGCACCAAAGCATGACGAGTCTGAGAATCCCGCCGTTCACGGTCGCCAGACGTTCTTGCAAAACTGCTGTCTTTGCGAGCTGTGTGAGTAGCGCGGGGTGACACGTGCTGTGATTGCGAGCAGTGTGGGCGCCGCCCAGCTTTGCGTGCTGTCTTTTGGAGCAGTGTGGGTCGTTTCCGACCTTGCGTGCTGTGATCGCGAGCAGTGTGGACTCGCAGGCCACACAGCTCGCAAAGACAGCACACCTCCGGGCGCGCCAGCCACACAACTCGCAAATACAGCACGCCTCCGGGCGCACGTCCGCATCAACCAACGATTTGTGGCGTAAAAAGCGACAAATCCGGCCCAGAAACGCCGCAAATGGTAACCTACACTATGCTACTGGGCAACCCATGCTACAAACGCGCGCGTTGGAGCAGCGCCTATTGCACAAGAGCCACCATCGCATCACTAAATACACCACCAACACGAGAGGAGACCGTCCGTGAACCGACCCGTCACAACCCTGTTTATGCTCATGTCCGTGGACGGAAAGATAAGCACTGGCCCCACCGACGACTTCGACTTTGACAAGGACCTGCCCAACGTGCCTGGCGTGCGCGATGGCCTGCACCAGTACTACCAAATCGAGCAGACCACCGACCTCTGGTCGCTCAACACCGGACGAGTCATGGCAAAGATTGGCGCCAACGTGCTCGCCTCCCCAAAGATGACGCCAGTCTCCTTCGCCATTCTGGACAACACGCACCTAACCAAAGCTGGCGTGCGATGGCTTTGCGCCAAGGCCAAGCAGCTCGTCCTCATTACCTCCAACGCTCGTCACCCCGCGCTTTCTGTAGACGCGCATAACCTTAGCGTCTTATATCAAGAGAAGCCGTCCCTCTTGACCGCGCTCGGCAGGTTGCACACGGAATTTGGTTGCGAGCGGCTCACCATCCAGTCAGGTGGCACGCTCAATGCTGCCTTTCTGCACAAGAAGCTCATCGACTTTGTGGACGTGGTGCTGGCACCGGTACTCGTTGGGGGCGCGGACACCCCCACCCTTGTGGACGGGGCACCCCTCGCAAACGCAAGCGAGCTCAAGGGCCTTGGGATCCTTGAGCTCGTTGACTGCACCACGCTGCAGAACTCCTACCTACGCCTACGCTACCGCGTAATGTCGTAGCTCCAAACCACCCAGTGTCCGCACGAGATTGCGTTATGCCATCACAGCTCGCGAACAAGAAGCCTGCCCACGTCCGCAAGGTCACCGGTCTCGTGGAAGCTCTGAGACTCCCAGAACGCCAGCTCCTCTTCCCCATCGTCTGGTAACTCCACCAACATGCGGTCGTATCCTTGCGACTTCATGGCGGCACAAATGTCGGGAATGATGTTTCTGTCGGCCTCATCCGACAACACTTCGCCATCAGTGAGGAGTAGCCGCAAAAAGCCGCTGCTCGCATCCGGGTATCCGCGAACAAAGTCTATTGCGACGACTATGGTGTCGTCCGGTTCGTAAAGGCCCACAAACGTGCGTCCAAGAGGGCTGGCTCCCTCGGGCACCCCCTCTGTAAGCTCGCGAATCTTTGCCTGCCTCGCGCCATGGTCTTGCGGCACATGCCTTGCGCCTTCCTTGGCCATAAGGTCAAGCACGTCCGGCACCTCCGCAGGGCTCAGGAGCTTCGTCCTAAAGTGTTTTGACAAGGCCTTTATGTCGAGGTTGGTCGTCTGGCCCGACCACATGTCCGCAGCTATGTCAAACTGGGTCTCAAACAACTGCCTATAGATGCTGTCCTTCTCCAGCAGCTCCTCATGCGTTCCCTCCTCCGATATGACACCGCCGTCGAGCACCATTATTCGGTCGGCCTTGAGCACGGAGCTAAGGCGGTGCGCGGCAATGATGGTCGTGCCCTGCTTCTCGGTGGCAAAGAAGGTCTGCTGCATGCGTTGCAGATGCCCATAGAGTTGCATGCGCATGTCGTGCGCTATGTGCGTTCCGATCCACGTCGCGCCGTAGTCTATGCACACATACAGGAGCTCGTTTACGGCAGTGGCCAGCAGCGCCGTAACCAGAAGCACGATGAGCTGTGACATGTTCTTGCCAACAAAGGCCTCGTCCACGATCTTGCCCGTAAAGATGGACGGCATGAGGCCAATCGATGCGTTTACGATCACGACCGCGCACACAAGCACAGTTGGCATCAAATACGGCTTAAGATGGCCAACGATGCGCTTGAGAAGGTTCGCCGTCAACTCGGTTTGCTCTTGTGAGTCGGGCTCGCCCGCATCGACAGATTCCGCAGATTCCTCGGGAGAAAGTTCCTCCGGCTTTTCTCCCTCGGCCTTCCTCGACCTGAGCAACCGTACTCTATGCCGTCTCATACAGCCTCCCCTATCTTCTTTTCTACAACACCACAAACGGATCGTCTAGCACCTCGCGCATGCGCTCCTGCCCGTCAATCGCCTCCTTCAGGCGACGAGCGTAGTAGGTCTGCCCGCGGGCGATGTCAATGCGTAGCCCGCGTTCGGCAAGCTGGTAGAGCTCCAGTGCCCTCATTGGGCTGTAAGGTATTCCCCATTCCTCGTAATCGGGGTCTGATATGAGCTTTGCAATTCGTATGGCCGGCTGCGCCTGCTC
>JAUMWL010000102.1 GCA_030529665.1 Coriobacteriales bacterium | reverse complement strand
CCGCTGGTAAAGCGCCAAGAAGAGGCCGAGCTTGAGCTCGAGGCCCAGCTACGGACACGCGGCCTCACCCGCGTCACGCGCGAGACCATGACCGAGGAGGACGCCGAGGTCGTGGCCAGCTACTTTGCCAAGAACCTCTCGCCCATCCTCTCCCCGCTTATGGTAGACCCGCGCCATCCCTTCCCCAACCTGCGCAACGGCTCGCTGTATGTGGTCAGCGCGCTCGACGGCCAGGACGAGACGGGCGTGCTGGGAATCATTGAGGTACCGCATCGCCTGCCACGCGTGATCCAGCTACCCAGCAGGCCCAGCAAGTTCCGCTTTATCCTGCTAGAGGACATCATTGCCTCTCAGATCGACAGCTGCTTTGGCGCCTACCACTCCACCAGCACCGCCGTCATCCGAGTGACGCGCAACGCAGACGTGGATCCCGACGGCGAGGGCGTGGGCGAAGAGGAAGACTATCGCCAACACATGAAGAAGGTGCTCAAAAAGCGCCTGCGCCTCCAACCCGTGCGACTGGAGATCCAGGGCGAGTTTGACGAGTCCCTGAGCGAGTTCATTCGCCAAGAGCTCAACCTCCTGCCCAACCGCGTGTTCGTGCGCAACGTGCCGCTGGATCTTTCCTATGTGTATGGCCTTGAGGGCCGCATTCCCGAGAAGCACCATCGCGAGCTCACCAACGAGCCGGTGGAGCCGCAGGCCAGCCCCATGGCCGACCTCACGCGCCCCATGCGCGAGCAGGTGGAGGACCACGACATCTTGCTGTTCTATCCCTACGAGTCCATGAGCCCCCTGCTCAACCTGTTGCGCGAGGCAAGCCAGGACGACGACTGCATCTCCATAAAGATCACGCTCTATCGCGTGGCCAAGCAGTCTCACCTGTGCGAGAGCCTTATCCAAGCCGCCGAGAACGGCAAGGACGTTACCGTGCTCATGGAGCTGCGCGCCCGCTTTGACGAGGCAAACAACATTGAGTGGGCCGAGCGCCTGGAGGCCGCCGGCTGCACCGTGATCTATGGCTCCGAGGGCTTTAAGTGCCACTCCAAGATCTGCCAGGTCACCTACCACGAGCGCGGAAGCATCCGTCGCATCACCTGCCTGGGCACGGGCAACTTTAACGAGAAGACCGCCAAGCTGTACTCCGACTTCATGCTGCTTACGGCACACGAGGGCATTGCAGAGGACGGCAACGTGTTCTTCCGCAACCTGAGCCTGGGCAACCTGCGCGGGTCTTATCGCTATCTGGGCGTGGCGCCCGAAGGCCTCAAGCCCCTTATCGTGCGCGGCATGAACCGCGAGATAGAGCGTGCGCGCGCGGGCCATCCGGCTCAGCTCTTTATGAAGATGAACTCGCTCACCGACCGCGACGTAATAGACAAGATCGTGGAGGCCGTACGCGCAGGCGTAAAGGTAATCTTGGTGATTCGCGGCATAACCTGCATTGTGGACATCGACGGATCTGACGGCGGTCTGGTGATTCGCCAGATTGTGGGGCGCTTCCTGGAGCACGCGCGCGTCTACGCCTTTGGCGCCGACGTGGATACCGTGTACCTCTCCTCTGCCGACATGATGACGCGCAACACCGAGCATCGCGTGGAAATTGCCTACCCCGTGCTCGACCCAACGTGCCGTGCGCTCGTGCTGCAGTACATGAACATCCAGCTTGCCGACAACGTAAAGGCCAGGCAGCTCAACTCCCAAGGAACGTGGGAGAAGCTCGACGTGCCTGAGGACGCCCCGCGCGTGGACAGCCAGCAGTCCCTCATTGTGCTTGCCTACGATCGTGCGCGCAAGGCGCGAGAGAACATGGACGTGCCGCTGATTCCCGAAGCTTCGGTAGTGCCACCCATTCCCGAGGTGCTGCACGGCTCCGTAATCAAGGAGATCGTGGTCTCCGAGGCCTCCGAGCAGGTAGACGAGCTTGAGGATGTATCGGTAGAAAACGTTGAGGGTTTTGAGCAGGTCGGCCCGTCCGATGTATTTTCGCAGGATGCGGTGGTCGTCGAGTCTGCACCGGCGCCTTCGCTCATACTTCGCGCTCAGGAACATGCGCAGGAACGCGCACAGACCATCGCCGACGTGGCGGAAGCTGCACATGCCGCCAACCCCAAGGGCGGCCGCTTCAGTCGCGCCATGGGCCTGTTTGGCGCCGGCATCCGCACCCTCATTCGAGGGAAGTAGCTAGGCCAACAAGCGGTGGGGGGCGTCCCTTTTGCCAAGCAAAGGGGACGCCCCCAAGCGAAGGGGATACTTCCCATCGCTTGCAGCCCCATTGCTCGCCCTACAGGTGCTCTGCTAGTATCTGCGCGGCACTGGCACAGTACTCGGCACAAGGACGGTTGTGATAATACGCCTGCGTGCGGGCCTCGGGCTTCGGCGCGTCGGGACCCTCAGCCAGGCCAAGCAATTCTCGGCAAAGGATGGATCCGTTCTGCGCCTTAAACTCGCCAGCAAGCTCCTGCACGCGCTCATAGAGCCTCGCCTTGGCCTCGTCGTCGCCAGGATCGTTGTAGCCCTCCTCCAGCCCCAAGATCATGAGCATGCCCGACACCGCACCGCATACCTCGCGCATGCGCCCCATGCCACCGCCAAACGGCGAGGCCAGCCTTGTGGCAACCTCCACGTCTATGCCGTTCTTCTCCAGCACATCGGCGAATGCCCCCACGACCGACTGCGGACAATTGCATCCACTCAAAAAGTTTTCGCGAGCACGCTCTGCTCGATCGTTTGCGTCCATGGCAACGACCCCCTTCGTGATGTACCATTACATATGTGGCTAAGTGCCCCGGCACAACGCCGCTACGTATTATTGTAGGTCCCAACACGTCGCAAAGGAGTGTCACCATGGCAAATGGCAAAAGGCGCGGCATTCAGTTTGACAACCCCAACGAGCAGGAGCTGTTTCACGCCAAGGAGTCCTGGGTCCCCCTCATCATAGGAACCATACCCTTTATTATTGTGGGCATCGCGGCGCTGGCCATCGCAAACACCATGTTCAACAACACGCAGGTGGGCCTTATTCTTTTGGCGGTCTGCCTCGCGGCCGCGATTCTTACGCGCATCCCCCGCATCATTGCCAACCTCGACACCGACGTGGTGGTAACCGACAAGCGCCTCTATGCGCGCACGGGAATCATTGACATAAAGGACCAGGTATGCGACCTCACCAACGTGTCGGACGTAACGGTTGACCCCACCATCTTTGGTCGCATGTTTGACTATGCCGACGTGCGCATTCAGACGTTTGCCGGCGACCAAGACTTCGTGCTTCGTGGCATCGCCCATGCCTACAAGATGAGGCAGTCCATTCACCAAGGCATGGACGCCTTGCGCGGCAACGCCCAGCCTCGACGCGGGATGCGGTAATGGGCGAGAAACCCTGCGCCGACACGCAGACCATAAGGCTGCAGATTGAGCGCATGTCCTATGGGGCCGACGCCATAGCCCATACCGACGTTGGCAAGACGGTGTTCGTGCGCGGCGGAGTCCCCGGCGACGTTGTGGAGGCACGGGTAACAAAAGACCAAAAGAGCTTTAGCCAGGCCGAGGTCACACGCGTGCTTGAACCGTCCGCGTCGCGCGTACAACCCGCATGCCCATATGCCAGCATGTGCGGCGGCTGCCCATGGGCATCTCTTTCGCACGAGGCGCAGCTTGAGCACAAACGAGCCAACGTGGTGGATTCCATCGTGCGCGTGGGCCACATGGACCCACGTGTGGCCCAAGAGCTCGTAAGGCCATGCGAGGCACCAAGCGAGGCGTGGGGTTATCGCAACAAGGTGGAGCTTGCCTTTAGCCGCGTGAATAAGCGCGTGGTGGTGGGCATGCACACGCAGGCACCCCCAAACGGTGGCGCTCCGAGCGTGATGAAGGTGGACGCCTGCCCCCTGCTCGACTCCCGTTACAAGAAGCTCGTAAAGTCCGTGAGCGGTGCCTTGGGTTACCTCGCGGGCTCGCATGACATCGACGTCGATCGCGTGGGCATTCGCGCATCAAGTCGCACCAAGGACGTCGAGGTGGCGCTGTGGACAAGCCCGGGGCCGTTCCCTCGTTCCAAGGCCGCCAAGGTGATTCGAGATGCCACCAAGGCCAGCTCGGTGGTACGGGTTCTCTCCAAGGGACAAAAGAAGGCACGCAGGGTGTCGGGCGTGGAGGTCCTGGACGGGCGCGGCTTTTGGCGTGAGCGCATGGGCAACAACACCATGATGCTCTCGGCACCATCGTTTTTTCAGGTGAACACCAAGGGGGCGCAGAGGCTCATTGAGCTGGTGATTGAGGGACTTGAGCCAACGCCAGACGACGAGGCCATGGACCTCTACTGCGGGGCGGGCACCTTTACGCTGCCGCTGGCAGAGCGTGCGGGATGGGTCGCAGCCGTTGAGTCGTACGGCCCGGCCGTGCGCGACCTGCGCCGCAACCTAGACGCAGCGGGCTTAGACAATGTGGAGCCCATCGGCGGAGACGCGGGTCGCGAGTTCCCAGACCTTGACGCAAGCGTCATCGTGGTGGACCCACCGCGCGCCGGCCTTGCGGAAGACGTGGTGGACAAGCTTTGCAAGCAACCCGCACGCGCCATCGCCTACGTAAGCTGCGATCCCGCCACGCTAGCCCGCGACCTGGAGAGGTTCGCCAAGCGCGGGGTCTTCTTGCCCACTCGCATAACGCCCGTAGACCTCTTTCCGCAGACGTTCCACGTCGAGACGGTTACGTTACTGGCAAGGAGCTAGACAAGCATTGGGGATACTCCCCTTTGCTTGGTCCTAAAAAAGAAAGATGGTGAAATGGCAATTGAAAAAGTGAAGGCGTTCTTCTTGCAATATGGCATCGAGGACCGCATGCAGGAGTTCGACGTTTCCAGCGCCACCGTGGAGCTGGCAGCCCAGGCCTTGGGATGCGAGCCCTGCCGCATCGCCAAGTCCTTGTCGTTTATGGTAGACGGACGGGCCATTCTCGTTGTAGCGGCAGGCGATGCGAGGGTCGATAACCCCAAGTACAAGGCCCGTTTTGGCACGAAGGCAAAGATGCTCAGGCCAAACGAGGCGGAAGCACTCATCGGCCATGCCGTGGGCGGCATCTGTCCCTTTGGCATCAACGAGGGCGTGGCCGTCTATCTCGACGAATCCCTCAAGCGGTTCGAAACGGTCTTTCCCGCGTGCGGGAGCAGCAACAGCGCAATCGAGCTCTCGATTCCTGAGCTCGAGAAATACTCGGGGTTTGTATCCTGGGTCGACGTCTGCAAGAACTGGCAGGGGTAGGCGGGGTATGCTAGCCGCAAGCTGCCTCATTTGGCAACCGTGAATAGAAATGAGGGGGTCACCAATTCACGGTTGCGCATTTGTTTTATAATTGATGCCCGTCAACGGGGCTTTTGTAAAACACAACGTCGGAATTGAACTCCCATATTCTAGCGGCGTTAAATATTTCGATACTCTGCCGTGCCGTAAGCCCCGTCTTCTCGCGAAACATACGAAAACAGTCGAGCGTGATACATCTCCTCCTACAAACCCTAGTAAACCAGTGTTCTGAACACGAAAGACCATTGGGGTTTCAATGCCAGAACGTATAAACGAAGTCGTTCCTTAATCGTGGGGATTCATTGAGACCGTGAACGGCGCGGCGGTGGGAACGCACTTGCTGGGATTGCGAGCAGTGACGCAAGGTTTGCTGGATTTTGGACCAGTGGCGCAACGGCAGAGTCACTGGTCCAAAAGCCAGCAAATCAAGTGTCACTGGTCCGCATCCCAGCAAACATACCCACGCCCCGCGCGATGGGGAGCTGGTAGAGTAGTGGTTGGAAGACATAATCACCGCTAGAGGGGAGAGCTATGGCCACAATCTATCTTGCAGGAGGCTGCTTCTGGGGGTTGCAGAAATACTTCGACCAATTCGATGGCGTATGCGAGACGGAGGTGGGCTATGCCAACGGACCGGCAACCAAGCCAAGCTACCAAGATGTATGCTTGAGCAGCGGCCACGCAGAGACCGTGCGCATAGTCTATGATGAAGCGAAGATATCGCTCGCGAAGCTCTTGGAGCTCTACTTCATGGTCATAGACCCACTCAGCGTGAACCGTCAGGGAAACGACTCTGGCATCCAATATCGCACCGGCATCTACTTCACCGATCGCTCGCAGCTGGAAGACATCAACAGAGCCTGCAACAAAGTTGCGAAGGAGCTTGGTACACCTTTGGCCGTTGAGGTTGAGCCAATTCGCAACTTCTTCCGTGCGGAAGAATACCACCAAAAGTATTTAGACAAGAACCCCGGCGGCTATTGTCACATCCCAAAGAGGTACTTCGGGCTATAGTGTGGAACATCCTTTTCTGGAAATGGTGCCCCACTTAATTAACCTTTGCCATTTACCCATGAATTCCAAAACGAGGGTAGCGCAAAAGGCCGTTAGGGTGTACAAAAGGATATGAATTTGCGGGTGGGGAGCCCGCGGGAACGCTCGGGCATACGCCCGGCACGAGTGAGAGGAACCAACATGAAGGTTACCGTTAATGAGGAGTGCATTGGTTGCGGTCTGTGCGAGTCCACGGCAGCTGACGTCTTCGAGATCAACGACGACGGCGTTGCAGAGGTCATCATCGACGACGCTTCCGACTACGAGGACGACGTCCAGGAGGCCATCGACAACTGCCCCGTTTCTGCCATCGAGGCCGAGTAGTCAACTGGTTTGCACCAAAGGTGCTTGGGGAGCCGCCACGCGCGGCTCCTTTTTTATGGACGCCAAAAGTGGCACAACGTTTCCGGGAATGGGTGTTCCGCACAGCCCAGAGAGGAGCCATCATGATTCTTGCCTCCGCCTCCCCTCGTCGCAGGGAACTCCTGCTTGGCGCAGGGTTTGACCTCACCATCGAGCCTGCGGACATCGACGAGTCACGACTGCTCAACGAGCAGCCCCTTGCCTACGTGGAGCGTCTGGCACGCACCAAGGCCGAGGCAACACGCCTCGCGCATGGGCCGCTTGCAGAGGGAGAAGTCTTATTGGCGGCAGACACCATCGTGTGGACGCGCGACAACGTGCTTGGCAAGCCGAGTGACAAAGAGGACGCCTGTCGCATGCTACGCGAGCTCTCTGGCGACACGCATTGCGTCTCGACCGGCGTTTGTCTTATGCTCGGCACCACAACGCGCTCGTTTGTAGAGACGACCAAAGTGGCCTTTAGGCCCATCACGGATGACGAGATACGCGCATACGTGGCCACGGGCGAGCCCATGGACAAGGCGGGCTCCTATGCCATCCAAGGAGGTGCAAAACGCTTTGTAACAGCTCTGGACGGTGATTACGACAACGTGGTGGGTCTTCCCCTACAACGCGTCATGCGCGAGATTGACGCCCTTAGGGACGATGCGGGCTCGCGTTAGCCAAACTTCATCAGCTTTTGCGCGCCGTGATAGATGGCGATGGTTACGCGCTCCCCCACAGGCCCACGGAAGTTGGTAAACGTGCCCACAATGCCATGACGCGCACGGTTGTACATGCGAATGTCGTAGTGCATGAGCTCATGCCAAAAGTCGTCGAGGTTCTTGCGTGCGTCTGGCGCGGTGGACATCTTTGAGATGATCGAGCAGACCGACATCATCAGGGTGAGGTGCCCTATCATGTAGCTCCGCAAACGCTTTTGCGGTATGTCGTCATACAGATGATACGCCCTCATCATTATGCGCGTAACGGTGAGCTGCTGGTCTATGCGCGCAATCTGCATGTCCACGTTTACTGACTGGTCTTCTCGGCCAATGAAGTACCTATAGAGGTCCACGTCCAGGTAATAGAGCGTCTTGCAATACGGCAGCGGCACGTAGGCATAGATGTTGTCCACATAGAACGTATGCGCTGGCAGGTCGAGCCCGCACTCGTGCAACACGGTCGTACGATAGCAGAGCGCGTGCATGAGGATGTATTGCGTCATGTTAAAGTGACCGACTTGGTTCCAGTCGCATACCTTGCGCTTTGGCAGGGCAAAGCCATACTCAACCGTACGCTGCTTCCCATCCTCCGCATGCTCATACACGTAGTTGGTGACCACGAGGTCGACGAACATCTGGTACGCCACAAACGCACGAAGCTGCTCTAGCAGGGCGAGCAACGCATCCTTGTCCAGCCAGTCATCGGAGTCGACCACCTTGAAGTACGCGCCTTCGGCGTTTTGTATGGCCGTCATTACCGCGCGACCATGGCCGCCGTTCTCTTGGTGAATCACCTTTACTATGTTGGGATACCGCTCGCGCCATTCGTTTGCCTTCTCGAGCGTGTTGTCCTTGGTGGAACCATCGTCAACAATGATTACCTCAACGTCGGACGCCTCGTTGCTCCCCTCCACAATGGAAGAGATGCAGTGGTCCATGTATTCGGCGGAGTTGTAGCACGGTACACCAAAGGTTATGGTCTTGCCCATAGGCGAGCACTCCCCTAGCGTTGGTTTAGAATCTCGTCAGAAAGGTCGAGGGCGGAGGCCACCACGCCATCCATGTCGTAGTAGCGATACTCTGCAAGACGGCCCACCACGTGGAAGTTAAGAAGCCCCGACACGCGCTCGCGGTAGCGCTTGTACAGCTCGATGTTCTTTGGCTCGTTGATGACGTAGTACGGCGTCTGGCCGCTACCAGGCACGTATTCGTGCGAGTACTCGCGCATGATGGTGGTCTTGCCCGGCACCACCTGCCCCGTCATGTTCTTAAACTCGGTTATGCGGGTAAAGTCCTCGCTCACCGTGTAGTTAACGGTGCCCACCGGCTGGAACTGGTCTTGGTCCAAGGTCTCAAACTGCATGTCGAGCGTGCGATACGGCAGGGCGCCAAGGTCCAAGTCAAAGAGCTCGTCCAGAGCGCCGGTATAGATGATCTCGCCCAGGTACGGCTGGCCGCACACCATTACGCTCTTGTCCGTAAGGTCAATGAGGTCGCGCGCGTCCACGCCTGTGTACACGGTAATAAGATCGTGGTCCAGCATGCGCTCAAAGAGGGCGGTATAGCTCTGCGCGGGCATGCCCTGGTAAGGAGCCTGCGGGAAGTAGCGATCATCGTCGCCCACAAACACGGGCACGCGCCCCATAACGGCAGGATCGATCTGGTCGGGCGTCTTGCCCCACTGCTTCATGGTGTAGTGCAAGAATACGTTCTCGTACACGTAGTCCGCCACCTCGGCAAGCTCGGGATCGTTCTTTGAGCGAAGCTCCAAGATGGGGACCTTCTTGTTCTCGCCAAAGGTCTTTACCAGCTTTTGATACAGCCTCTCGCCCTTCTCTTCGCCAAAGGCGAGCACCAGAGAGCGATGGTTAAAGGGAACGGGCATAAGGGTGCCATGGATGTTTGCCAAAACCTTGTGCTGGTAGTTGGTAAACTCGGTAAAGCGCGTAAGGAACTGATGCACGCGCTCGTCAAAGGTGTGGTAGATATGCGGACCGTACTTGTGAACCAGCACGCCTGCGTCGTCTATGTAGTCGTACGCATTGCCCGCAATGTGGTCGCGACGCTCCAACACCGCAACGCGCATGCTGCAACTCTCGGCGAGCCTACGAGCACAAACAGCTCCTGCATACCCGGCTCCCACCACAATCACGTCAAACATGCTTGGGTTGAAGCCTTCCGAAAGACCGCTTACTGTGCCCATAGTACACTCACTCTCTCTGGTTGTACCTCTTGCCGCCCGGAACATGCGTTTTAACCGAGGGTTTACAACTTGGACTCAAAACTTCATCTGATTCTATCACGTGGCCTATAATATGGGCTTAGCTACACCAAAACATCCAACCAACAAACGAAAGGAAACACATGAGCGCTTTTTTGGACAACATGAAGGCAGCCGCAAAGGCCGACAAGAAGACCATCGTACTTCCCGAGGGAGAAGATCCGCGCACCATTGAGGCGGCCAAGACCATCATTGCCGAGGATCTGGCCAACCTGGTAATCATTGGCGACCCCGATGCCATAGACGTTCCCGGCGCCGTTGTGATTGACCCCAAGACGGCCCAGAAGCACGACGAGTATGCAAACGCCTTCTATGAGCTGCGCAAGAACAAGGGCGTAACGCTTGAGCAGGCCATGGCCCAGCTAGACGACGCCACCTACTTTGGCACCATGATGGTAAAGATGGGCGATGCGGACGGTCTTGTGTCCGGCGCCTGCCACTCCACCGCCAACACCTTGCGTCCTGCCCTGCAGATCCTAAAGACCGCGCCTGGCACCAAGCTGGTAAGCTCGTTCTTCATCATGTGCACCCCTGCCACCGAGTATGGCCACAATGGCACGCTGCTGTTTGCCGACTGCGGACTCAACATTGCCCCCGACGCGGACCAACTGTCCGAGATCGCCATCGCCTCGGCGGCCACCTGGGAGTCGCTCATTGGCACCGAGCCCAAGGTGGCCATGCTCTCCTACTCCACCATGGGCTCCGCCGGTGGCGACACCGCCACCAAGGTGCAGGAGGCAACGCGCCTTGCCAAGCAGAAGGCCCCCGAGCTGGCACTTGACGGCGACCTGCAGCTCGACGCCGCTCTGGAGGCAAGCGTCGGCAAGCTCAAGGCTCCCGACTCCAAGGTCCCTGGCGAGGCAAACGTGCTCGTGTTCCCCGACCTCGCCGCCGGCAACATTGGCTACAAGCTGGTGCAGCGCTTTGCCAAGGCCGAGGCGTACGGCCCCGTGCTGCAGGGCATCGCCGC
>JAUMWL010000257.1 GCA_030529665.1 Coriobacteriales bacterium | reverse complement strand
GAGGCACGGATCCAGCATGGGAACGGCAAACAGCGCCTCGTTGAACTCGGCGTCGGTTTTGTACGCGTACCAAAATAGCGCCTGCACCGTACCGAGCTGTATCTCCAAGCCACGGGGCAGCTCCACGTCCTCAAGGTAGACGGGCAGAATCTTCTTGCGGCTCGCAATCGCGTAGTTGACCTCGTTCCTGCACCAGTCGGAGGCAAGCGACGCGCGAGAGATGAGCATGAGGAAGCACTCGCAGTCGTGCACGTGGCCGGCGATGTAGTCTGGAAACGCCGAGCCAGCCTGAATGCCGGCGTCGTACCACACGCGGTAGCCCTCTTCCGCGAGCGCGGAGATAATGGGCATCACGACGTCGTCATCGGCGTGCGCGTAGCTCACGAATATGTAGGGGCAGTCGCCCTCATAGACCTGCGGCATATGCTCTCCATCCACGGTGTTTCCACAGGCATCTTAGCACGTCGTGCATATAGTCCGGCTCGTAGCCCGGACCATCCCGCCCGCTTTTCTCTTGACCTTTTCTGCTAATCGGTTTGCTCTGATTGCGTAAACTACGCATCACATGCGAGTTTCAGCCTTTGGAAGATGCTCAGATGCGGAGATAGCCACCGCGACAAACAGATGGCTGCGAGCGGCTTCTGTTCTCATCGTTTACGCCGCGCTTCGCTACGGCTTGGCTATAACTGAAGAAGCAATAGCGCGCAATTGATTGCGTTGGAGCTCACAAGTTTACGCAGTGCTGATCGATTTCTGTAAAAGGCCTGTTGGTGAGCGTGTGCATCCTTCCTGTTTTGCACTTGTGAACTCATGATAGGATCAAATAGTTCACAAGTGCAAAAACATCGCGCGGAGTTCTACAAAATGCCTGATATTCTACTTGATAATTTAGTGATTGATGTAGATGTGAACGGTGGGACAACGCCGTCGAATTCACAAGTGCAGACTAGGCACCGCGCCAGCCGCCTGGAAACATATAAGCTGAGAGTGGCCACTGACGTTGAGTGAGTGTAGGAAACGTTTCCTGCGTTCAAGTATGGATATAGCCGCCAGCCATAAACAAACAACTACGCGAGTCTCTTTTTTATCATCGACTGTGCCTTCACACCCGACCAACCCGCAGTAGAACCGAACGCCAGGACGCCTCGCTCGCGGCGAGGTCCTCCGGCCCGAGCACGCCCTTGCGCACGAGTCGCTCTATGCCCGCCACATGCCGCTGCCGACGACGGTACGTCTCCGCAGGCAGACGCTTACGCACCTCGCCGTCTGCAAGCAGCCGAAAGCGCGTCTTGAGGAACGTGAACTCCTCGTCCGGGTGCAGCACGCGCGTCTTGCGCGGGTTGAGCGAGAGGCCCAGCGCACTGCAGCGGGCCTCGAACTCGCGCGCAAACTCCCGGGCCTCGCTCCAGTCGCCGAACAGCGCGTACCCGTCATCCATGTATCGAGCGTATCCCACCACCCGCGCCTCGTCTTTGGCCCAGTGGTCGACGGCGTTTGGGTAGAGCACGGCTGCCACCTGCGAGGTCTGGTTACCTAGGCCAAGCCCGCTCGGGGCGCCCTCGAGCGTAAGGCGTAGCAGGGCAAGCAGCCGCTCGTCAAAGACAATCTGGCCAAACATCTGCATAGCCAATCCCATGTGTATGCTCGCGAAGTACTTTGAGAAGTCGAAGAGGAACAAGCCTCCTCCCGTCCCATTGCGCCGGGCGTGCTCACGCAGGTGCCGCTCCAGCCGCTCGAGCGCGAAGGACGTGCCGCGCCCGGGGATGCAGGCCCCGTTGTCGTGTATGATCACGCGGGTCACGACGGGCACGAGCACGCGGTCGCACAACGTTCGCTGCACAACGCGATCACGGAAGGCGCAGGTTATGATGTCCCGAGGCTTGCCGCGCTCGTTTATGGTAAAGCGCCTGCCCGGCGTGAGACGGTACGTGTCGTCCATCAGCTCATCGCGCAGCATGGCGCAGTTACGGACGAGGTTGAGGTGAAACGACTGGACCTCCCGCTTCCAGCTAACGCCACACTTGCATAGGCACGCTGATGCGACGAGGTTGTCCAGGCAGAAGACCTCCTCAAAGGAGCCGAGTCCCTCCGCGAAGCGGCGGGCACGCGCGAGTGACCTGCGGGAGGGCAGCGCGAACGATGGCAGCGTGTCGATAGTGTCGCACACAGACAAGCCCTTTCTATCTTGCGCCGCACAAGGGGCGGGGCCGCGCATTTGGGCATGCGAGGCTCCGGTCGGCGCGTGCGTCGCGCCTGCACCCCGCCGCCCGCGCGGCCCCGCAGCTTTCTCCCGCGCGCCTGGGCCCGGCGCGCTGGAAAGACGGCCCCTCCTTCTGCTTCTTCCTCCTGTCTTCGCCCCGTGGGGTTACTGAGCCTTCGAGTCGGGCGCGGGTGCGCCCGTGGAAGCGAATCCGGGGGACACGCCACCCTCGTTATTGGCGTTGTTCCAGTTGTTCCAGTCGCCGTCTGAGTTGACGTTGTGGAAGTTGTTCGAGTTATTGGCGTTAGGCGAGCGAAGCCACCACCACGAACTCGCCCCGTTCAGGGACCGCCTTGAGGGTCTGCGCGGACCCTCCTGTTACGCAGACGACACCGTACCTCTAGTTTTGCCGCCATCTGCGCATTAGGAGAGCTCGCCAAGGCGTCGCCCCTAGCCAAAGCCCTCAAGGTCGAAGAAGCTCATCTGCAGGCCCTCATCGGGCACGACGAGCTCGTCCTTGAGGTAATCCCTCCATCGTCTCATGTCCGACCGCATCACACCCTTTAGCAGCTCGAGCACCTTGTCCAGGCACCGAATCAAGTCGCTGAACCGCG
>JAUMWL010000256.1 GCA_030529665.1 Coriobacteriales bacterium | reverse complement strand
TGTTGCTTAGAGTTACTTTATCTTGCTACTGTGCGTCATGCGCGCCGTTTCGTAATTGTGAACTCGAACGCGAGGGGGACTGCGTTCACAACTCACAAAGGCTTAAATCTCGCAAACGGATTACCTGCGATTTTGCTGATCGTCGTGTCGTGATTTTGTAGTTGTGTGTTCCTGGAATCTTTCCCGAGCACACAACTACAAAAATCGAGGTGACTAGGGCTCGATTATCTGCGGTTTTGCCGAGTCGCGCATAAGTTGTGTTTTGATTGCGACCTGCCGCTAGTCCCGTTGGCCAGCTTGTGATAAGGGGCGGCTCCTTGGATCAGATCAAGACGAGCGGAGCCGACGTGCCGTCGCAGCATGTTATATGTAGAATGGGACCAGAGAAGACTCAAGCAAAGGGGAGCATCCCCGTTGTTCCCCCTTGATCGGTCTGGTAAGTCGCTATTTATGGAGGAGGGCCAATGCTGCGCTACGGTGGAGGCAAGTTTATAGTCATCGGGTTGGTCGTGCTGGCGTTTGGCGTAGGAGTTCTGTGGGCGAACAACCCCGAGAGGACAAACGGCATCGCCAAAGAGCTGGTGGAGGCGACGGAGGTGTTCCCAGAAAACGAGGGCAAGCTCGTAATCGTCTCGGGAACGCCAGAGCTTACCAACGGGCACATCAAAGACGAGGAAGCAAACCTCAAGGTGGAAAACGCCGTTCACTATTCAAGGGTTCCCTTGCAGAAGGTATATGCGCTCAGAAGCCGCGAGGTCGTGGTCGACGAGGGCGAGGACAAAATGTCGGACGTGGACGACGTCACCGAGACCGAGTACTACGTCGTGAAGGACTGGATCAACGCGAGCCAAGAGCGCGACGCGACCATAAGCAGAACCTCCACTACCTACGAGAACCCGCCGGCACTCAACCTGCCCGCCTTCCACGCCTCTGGTGAGCTGCGCATCAGCGGCTTTAAGATCAGCTCCTCCGACGTGTTCGACTACATCCAGACCAAGAGCGCCTGGTTCACACAGGAGGAGCTACAGGAAGCCTGCGGCGAATACATCGCAAGAAGCGAGCTCGACCTCAAGGCGGTGACAAACGAAAACGGAAGGGGCATGCTCTCCAGCGGAGACGAGATAGGCGACGTGCGGGTGACCTTCTCGTACGAGACGTTTGAGGGAGCCGAGCCGGTGACCCTAATCGGTCGTCAGCAGGGCGACGTGCTCGTGCTCGAAGAGGACGGTCCCGTGAGCGAGGCCGAGCAGGTACAGCCTGGCACGGTTTCCAAGGATGAGTTCGTGTCCGCGATTACCACCGAGGACGCGTCCTCGCGACGGATTGGCATCTGCGCCTTGGTCCTTGGGGCGGTTCTCTTTCTCCTCGCGTTTAACTGGGGTGCATTGATAAAACCCAAGCTACGATGATCGCAAACGCCTGAGGGCGGAATCGGGTTGAATAGAGCTGGTGGCACACCCGTTTCCCGGAAAGGGTGTGCCACCGACGTTCGCTAGTGCTCGGGGTCCTTCGTCACTTTGTCGCCGTAGATGGTCGCGAAGTCGTCGCGCATGCTGAACACGGTAAAGCCCGACTCCTCGTAGCCTGCACGCTCTTCGGCGGCCTCTTCGGGACCGCCGTACTCCCGCTTCTCGTCGTCTGCGAGCACCATGAAGGCAGCGCTTGGGTTCTCGTTGTCCGAGACTGTGTAGGTGAGCATGGCAACGTCTCCCGAGGAGTTGCCAAAGGCAAGGACGGGCTGCTTGCCAATCTCGCGCACGATGGCATCCACCTTGGTCATCTTTGCGTTCTCGCCCTCATAGCTGCCGTCAAACACCACCTCGTCGCCGGGTTGGAACGTGTAGTCGCCAGCGGACTCGTCACCCTGTCCCGTTGCCTTGTAGCCGTACTCGGTGCCAATAACGTGCGAGGGGTCAACGTCCAGCGAGCCGGCCACGATGGCGCGCACGATGTTGCGCTCGGTGGCGGTGACGATGTACACGTCGAAGCCGTTTGCCTGGAGGTATTCGACCACCTCCACCATGGGCCTGTACCACGCCTCGCCCCTTGTCATGCCTATGAAGCCCTCGGCCTTAGAGCTCTTGAAGTTGGTAACGTATTCCTCCAGCTCTTCGGGGGTGAGGCCTGCGTATGCGATGGCTGCCGCCTGCGCCTGGCGCGTGCTCATGCCTTCGGGCTTCTGGCCCCATGCGGAGTCGATAATCTCGTGTGCCACCGCCGCGATGTCGTCGGGCGCCTGGTAGCTGGGGTTGTTCAGGGCATAGTCGGCAAACACCATATACTCAAAGCACCAGGGATACGTCTCGCACATGAGGGTTCCGTCCAGGTCGAAGACCGCTATGCGATCCTCCGGAGCTATGTAGCCAGAGCTCTTCTGGTCCGTTGCCGCCTCAACGAAGTCGGTTAGCACTTGGAGCGATTTGCTGCCTTCGCTCCAGGACGAGAGTGCGGTGCTTGCCTGTACGTCTTCTTGGCTCGAGGTGGCCTCCTGGCTCGAGGTGGCCTGCTCCTGTGAAGACGGGGCTTGATTGCATCCGGCCAATGCCAAAACAGAGCTCAACACAATCGCGATGGCGAGGGCGACCGTGATGTGCACGCCGCCGTGGAGGGACCTACAAGACTTCATTGCTTCTCCTTTGGTCGTAGATTTGGGCATACCCATTTCTCATCCATTGTATGTGAGATTGCACACGACGCAAGGTGCCGCACCTCATGATCGAGTTCTCGGGGGACGGCCAAGGCGAGCGTGCCCACAATCGAAGGGGAGTATCCCCTTCGATTGGAAACGGGCGTGCCACAGCCGCTCGTTAGTGTACGGG
>JAUMWL010000101.1 GCA_030529665.1 Coriobacteriales bacterium | reverse complement strand
CGCGTAATTATGGGTGACCCAACCTATACGGTGACCAGCGGATCGATCGAGTTCGACGGCGCGGACATCACCAACGAATCCGCCGATAAGCGCTCGCTCGCCGGCGTCTTCTTGAGCTACCAGGCCCCTGTGGAGGTGCCGGGCGTGCCGCTGTACAGCTACCTTCGCACCATTACCCAAAAGCGCCCTGAGCTAAAGATGACCGCGCGCAAGTTCCGCGCACACGTGGGCCAGATCGCAGAGCAGCTCAACATGGACGGGTCGTTCCTCACGCGCGAGCTCAACGTGGGCTTTAGCGGCGGCGAGAAGAAGAAGATCGAGATGCTGCAGCTGCTGCTGCTTCGACCCAAACTGGCCATCCTGGACGAGACGGACTCGGGCCTAGACGTGGACGCACTCAGCGTGGTCAGCCGTGGCATTGAGGCCTACCGCAAGGAATGCGACGGTGCGCTTCTGGTAATTACCCACAACACGCGCATCCTCGAGCGGCTTACCGTGGACCGCACGCACGTTATGGTGCAGGGCCGCATGGTGGCCGAGGGCCCCGCGGCTCTTATTGACGACATCGACGCCCACGGTTTTGAGCAATTTGAGAAGACCAGCACGGGTGGTGAGGCATAGTGAGCGAAAGGACCCAAAACCGCACGCAGGTTGCGGACGTCGACCGCTCGCTCTACGACTTCACCTTTTCTGAGGAGGGCTACGAGCGCTACGACGACGGTCTTACGCCTGACATCGTGCGTGCCATAAGCGCAAAGAAGGACGAACCCGAGTGGATGCTCAACATGCGTCTCAAGGCTCTTGACACCTATCATGCCAAGGAGATGGCGCCTAACTGGGGTCCATCCATCGCGGGGCTGGACATGGACCACATCTCCACCTACGTGAGCCCCAAGACAAAGCAGGCCAAGAGCTGGGACGACGTTCCGCAAGACATAAAGACCACCTTTGAGCGTCTGGGTATTCCCGAGGCGGAGCGCGAGAGCCTGGCAGGCGTGGGAGCACAGTACGACTCCGAAATCGTGTACCACAACATGCGCGAGGACGTGGCAAAGAGCGGCGTGATTTACACAACCATTGAGGACGCGCTGCACGATCCCCAGTGGGAGCCCGTGGTTCACGAGTACTTTGGCACGCTCATCCCGCCTGCCGACCACAAGTTTGCCGCGCTGCACTACGCCGTGTGGAGCGGCGGCTCGTTTGTGTACGTCCCCGCAGGAGTCACCGTGGACTACCCCCTGCAGAGCTACTTCCGCCTAAACGCCGAAGGCGCGGGCCAGTTTGAGCACACGCTCATAATCGTGGAGGAAGGCGCTGACCTGCACTTTATTGAGGGCTGCTCGGCTCCCAAGTACTATGAGGCCAACCTGCACGCCGGCGCGGTGGAGCTGTTTGTAAAAGACGGTGCGCGCCTGCGCTACTCCACCATAGAGAACTGGTCCAAGAACATGTACAACCTCAACACCAAGCGGGCCCGCGTAGGCGCGGACGCAAAGATGGAGTGGGTTTCCGGTTCGTTTGGCAGCCATGTGAGCTACCTCTACCCCACCACCATCTTGCAGGGCGACCGCGGACAGTGCGAGTTTACCGGCATCACGTTTGCCGGTGCCACGCAGGACCTGGACACGGGCTGCAAGGTCATCCTCAACGGCGCCGACACCACGGCCAGCGTGGAGACCAAGTCCATCTCCAAGGACGGCGGCTGCAACACCTTCCGCAGTTCCGTGGTGGTAGGACGCCGCGCCGCAAACGCGCGTGTCTCTGTCAGCTGCCAGTCGCTCATGCTCGACGACATAAGCCGCTCCGACACGATTCCCGCCATGGACGTGCGCAACGCCACGGCAAGCGTGGGCCACGAGGCCACCATTGGCCGCATATCCGACGACACGGTGCTCTACCTCATGAGCCGCGGCTGCTCCGAGGCCGAGGCGCGCACCATGGTGGTGGGCGGCTTTGCCAACCCCGTGAGCAAGGAGCTGCCGCTGGAGTACGCCGTGGAGATGAACAACCTCATCAAGCTCGAGATGGAAGGGGCGATTGGATAATGACGACCAGCAGCAGCGCTACGCTCTCGCGCGTGAACACCCCTCCGGCACAGACGTGGAACTATCTGCGCGCCAACGACATAACGCTCACCGTACCTTGCGAATCGCGCCAAGGCGACGTGTACTTTGCGCTGCCCCGACTGTTTGAGGGCATCGAGTGCGGCATGGGCCAGCAGGTAACCGACTGGGTGGAGTCGCAGGCCACCGACTCCCAGTACGTGGAGGTCAAGGCCGGTCAGAAGCGCACCGAGCCCATCGTGGTTAGCAGCATGGATGCCGGCGTGATGGTACGCGCCGGTGCCGAGGCAACGATCGTGGTCTGCGCGGCGGGGGCAGAGCCCTTGCCCGTGTCGGCGGACTCAGACAGTCCTCGCTTCGCTTCGCTCGCTGCGGAACTCGCCGGCGACACGGGCAAGGGCCCTGCCGCCCCTGTCAAGACCTCCGCAGCGTTGGCGCGCATCATCGCCGAGCGCGACGCAACGGTGCACGTGCTCGAGTTTGTGGCTGCAAACGACGGCGTGCAGCATCTGGAATCCGTGGGCATCACCGCCGACGAGCGCGCCCGTGTGGACGTGCGACAGTTCTTCCTTGGCGCCGCCACCACGGCCGCCGGCCTCGTGTGCTCGCTCAACGGGTCCAGCGCACGCTTCGACCTTACGTGCCGCTACTTGGGCCGCGACCAAGAGCTTCTGGACATCAACCACGTGGTGCGCATGCGCGGCAAGAACACCCGCACCAACATTGCCGAATCGGGCGTGCTTGACGGCCATGCAAAGAAGGCGTTGCGCGCGACCATAGATCTTATCCATGGCGCCAAAGGCGCGGAGGGCACGGAGCTGGAGACCGTGCTCGTGCTCAGCGACGACGTAACCAACAAGACCATGCCCGTGATCCTATGCGACGAGGACGACGTGGTGGGCAACCACGGCGCCAGCATTGGCTCGGTTGGTCCCGAGCAGATTCAGTATCTGGCCGACAGGGGCCTTTCGCAGAGCGAGGCCGAGGCACTGTACGTGCGGGCGCTCTTTGACGAGGCGGTTCTTGCGGCTCCCACGCATGAAGTGCGTGCCGTGGTGCTGGAACGCGCCAAGGAGGTACTGGGATCTCAGATTGCAGGGGACCTCGTGGAGGGCCTTGGCCTCGCCGACCAGCCTGCGAAGGAGGACTAGCCATGGCAACCTCGCTTACCAACGCACAGCTTGCAGCCATACAAAAGAACCCCTACAAGCAGGACTTTCCCCTGCTGGCAAACAACCCGCAGCTCACCTTTTTGGATAGCGCTGCCACGGCGCAGCGACCCGCCGCCGTACTCGACGCGCAGCGTAGCTTCTACGAAACCATGAACGCAAACCCCTTGCGCGGCTTGTACAAGCTCTCGGTCGCCGCAACGCAGGCCATCGACGACGCCCGCTCCCACATAGCGCGATTCATTGGCGCAACGGACGAGACGGGTACGCCGCAAGCCAACGCCATCGTGTTTACCCGCAACGCCAGCGAGGCGCTCAATCTGCTTGCGCACACGCTTCCGCAAGTGGTGAGTCTTGGCCCTGGCGACGAGGTGGTCATCTCCATTATGGAGCATCACTCAAACCTCATCCCTTGGCAGCAGGTCTGCGCGGCCACTGGCGCCAACCTTGTGTACCTTCGCCTGGACGAGGGCCATTGCATCACTCCCGCAGAGATTGAGAACAAGATCTCCCCCGCCACAAAGATCGTCAGCGTAACTCACGTGTCCAATGTGCTGGGAATCCAAAACGACATAGCCGCCATTGCCGCGCGAGCCCACGAGGTAGGCGCGCTCTGCATAGCGGACGGGGCGCAGTCGGTACCTCATGTGCAGGTGGACGTGCGTGCGCTGGGCTGCGACTTCTTGGCCTTTAGCGCCCACAAGCTGGGAGGCCCCTTGGGAATTGGCGTGCTGTGGGGCAAGCCGGAGCTTCTGGATGCCATGCCTCCCTTCCTCACTGGCGGCGAGATGATCGACTCCGTGTCAGAGACAGGCGCCGTGTGGTCTCCCGTGCCGCAAAAGTTTGAGGCCGGCACGCAGGATGCCGCCGGTGCCTTTGCCACCAACGCCTGTCTTGACTACCTGGAATCGCTGGGCATGGACAAGGTGGAGGAGCGCGAGCGCCTGCTTGCCCGCTACCTGTGCGAACGTCTGCAAGAGCGCAAATACATAACCATCGTGGGCTCAGATGATCCCGCCCTGCACATTGGCGCTGTGTCGTTTGACGTAAGCGGCATTCACCCGCATGACGTGGCCTCGATCCTTGACATGTCCAACGTATGCATTCGTGCTGGCCATCATTGCGCCCAGCCACTGCTTACCTATCTGGGCTGGCGCAGCACTTGTCGCGCAAGCGTGGCATTCTATAACGACAAGAACGACATCGACCGTTTGGTGGACGGTCTGGACCAGGTTTGGGGGATCTTTAATGGAAGTCGCTAGTCTGTACAACGAGCAGTTTATGGACCATGTTGCCCATCCCGACTACAAGTACGAGCTCGAGGACGCAACCCACGAGCACGACGGCATAAACCCCTCGTGCGGAGACGAGCTTCACCTGGCCATTCGCCTTGGGGCAGACGGGCGCATAGAGGAAGCCGCCTACACCGGACACGGATGCGCCGTGTCCATGGCATCGGCCGACATGATGAGCGACCTTATGGTGGGCAAGACGGCAAAGGAGGCTATTGCGCTCTGCAACCTGTTTAAGACCATGATCACGGGCGACGAGAAGGACATGCAGAAGCTTGAGGACGAGCTGGACGAGGCCGCGATGCTCAAGGACGTGAGCCACATGCCCGCACGCGTTAAGTGCGCCGAGCTTGCCTGGCGCACGCTCTCCGAAATGCTCAAACACGACGGCGGAGCGGCGACCACGACGGAGTAGGCCATGGCAGGAATGTTTTCCACCAAGGGGCAGTACGCGCTGCGTGCCATGGCAGACCTCGCCATGCACGACGACGGATGGGTGTCGCTTGGCGACGTTGCCAAGCGACAGAACATCTCGCGCAAGTACCTTGAGCAGGTGATCGCGCTCATGAGCAGAGCGGGCTACGTAAAGAGCCTGCGCGGTAAGGGGGGCGGTTACAGGCTTACCCGCAAGCCCGAAGAGTACACGCTTGGTCAGATACTGCGCGCCGCCGAGGGGTCGCTGGCACCGGTGGGCTGCCTGGACTGCACGCGAGGAAGCCTCTGCCCCATTGTGGACACCTGCTCGGTGATTCCGGTATGGCGCGAGCTGGGCAAGGTGACCTCTGAGTACTTGGACAGCAAGACGCTGGCCGACATCATAAGCGAGGGTACCCTGCCCTAGCACCAACAAGCAAAGGGGAGTATCCCCTTTGCTTGCTACTTGAGCCTTAGCACGTACTTCCAGCCATGCTTGCCGTTGGTGTGGAAATCCACCACCTCGATCTCGTGACCCGTCTGGTCGCCGGCGCTGCCCCATATGGTCCCGTGCTCGGACATCCACGCACGCACATTTTTGCCGTCTCCCAAATAGAACTCGGTATGGTCGTTGGGCGTAAGCAGGATGTCGCCACGCTGCAGCACCTCCATGGTTGTGTATCTCATCACCAACCAGCCGTTCTCGCGCAGGTTCTCCAGCATGTCACCCGTAAAGTAAGCCGTGCCGGTTGGCAGCCCCGCCTCGCGAAGCGACGTTATCACCAGCGACGAGCAGTCGTAGTCGGGTCCCCAACGGCTGAGCTGGCTGTACCCATGGGCATCGTCTTCGGCGATCTTTACTGCATAGGCCAAGTACGCCGTAATGGACTCTTTTCTTATGGTCGGGTCAAAATAGCTTATTACATACGACGCCTTGTCATCGCTGGGTCCGCTCTCAAACCTTGCCACGAGCTTGACCTTTATGGCGTCTATGCCCGCACGATAGCCACCCGTTCCGGCCTCGGCGCCATTCTTTGCCCAGCCAAGCCATCCCTCGCCCTTTGCATGAACGCGATAATACACGTCATACATGTTCGCTATGTCGCCCGAAAGGCTTACGCGTATTGCCTCTATGTTGGCGCCTGAGTTGCCCGAGGTCTTTCCATTGGTCACCGCCGCCGACCATTCCGCGCCGACGGCACGAGTCTGGTACACAATGCTGCCCTTAGCGTCAGGGCTGCTTATGCTCATCCTTATCTTTTTGAGGGCCTTGCCCCCAACCTTGCCGCACGTGGTCCCGTTCTTCTTTTTTCCAAGCCACGACGTGCCGTTTGACGAGGCCCGATACGTTACGCTAGGAGCGCGTACGTACGACATCTGCAAGGCGGCACCATCCGAGCTCGGCGCCTTGGACCCCTTGGGAACCAGACGAACCTGAATCGATTCCATGCGCAGCGAGAAGCCCTGGCTGCCTGCGTTCTGACCGTTCTTGGCCCATTGCAACCAACCGATGCCCTGCACATACGCACGATAATAGATGTCGTAGTGCTTTGACACCTGCCCCGTAAGCTTAAAGCTCATGGCCTCGATGCGCTTGGACTTTCCCGTGGTGCCAGAGACCTTGCCGTTCTTGACGTACTTCTTCCATCCGGAGCCCTGCACGCGACTCCTGTACGCAATGCTGCCGGAGTAGTCCACGGCATCGTTAATGCGAGCGGTGATGGCCTCTATGCGAAGACCTCCTCCTGCCGTGCCGGCTTTGCCAAGGCGAGCCTTTTGCCATCCAGTTCCCTCAACATGTGCGCTCAGGGCAACTGCGGCACCATCGTAGTAGGACTTGCCACCAGTCGTTATGGTAGGCGACTCCTTTTTCTGCAAGGCCACCTTAATGGCTACGATGCGCTTGCTTTTGCCTGTGGAACCAGCCGGACTGCCGTTTGATGTCCAAGAAAGCCAACCATACGAGTCCACCTTAACGCGATACACGACATCGTAGGTGCTCGCCAAAGCTTTTGACAGCTTGACCTTTATTGCCTCTATGCGCTTGCCCTTCTTGCCCAGCGAGGTTCCGTCAGACACCCACTTGGTCCATCCGCTGCCCTGCACATACGCCTTGTACGAGACGCCCTTTATCTTGTTGTTGCCTTGCGTCAGCTTTATGCGAAGACCCTCAACGAGCTTTGAGCCGTTCGCGCGACCGGCGGTGGCACCGTCCTGTTGCCACCTCTGCCATCCCTCTCCGCGTATGGAGCCCGCGTAGGATATTGACAAGACCTTCTCGTTGGACTCATCGTCCTCTTGGGGTTGCTCCTGGGACTCCTCTTTGGGCTCCTCGGGTTCTGACTCCTGTCCGTCAGGGGAATCCTCCTTGGGCTCTGGATCCTGCTCGCCCGTGGTTGTCCCTTGCTGCGTATCTTGGGGCTCGTCCTCCTGCACTTGAATCGTTAGCTCGTCATCGCTGGAAACGAGGTCCTCGAGGGCTTCCTCTGAATCTTCTGCGTCTTCCGTCTCTTCGCCCTCTTGGTTTACGTCCTCGGTTACCTGGTCGGTTGATACGGGCTCCAGATCCGTCGTCGCATCGCCCGAGGAATCGTTGGTGTCTTGAAGATCCTGGGAGTCCAGCAGGTCCTGCGAATCCTGTCCGGGCTCTTTGGGGGTGGCGTCGCTTACGCCCACGACCTCAGCGTCGGCCTGCTCCTGTGCAAATGCGGCGCTGGGCACGCAAGATGCCACAAGCGCGACCGAGACAAACGTTGCCAGAATGCGTCTTTCCCATACGTGAGCAACGGGGATACTCCCCTTTGCTCGCATGAGCCTGCCAAGTCTCATGCTTCCTCCTATTTTTGCTGATCATATATATGCAGACCTTCGATGATACGCGGGCTGCTGCTTGCCCGCAGAAATTTACCTTAAACGCGTAACCGATGGTTTACGTATGAGCAATGGCGGATTGGGGCCAGACCCCTTATCGCCACCGTTTTGCCCGTCATCCGACCCGTCTTTTGGGGTATGCTGGAAGTGATTTTCGCAACCCGATTGGAGCAAGCCATGGATGCAAACTCACGCAACATATTGGGCCTCATGAGCGAGATGAACGTGCGCTTTGTGGTGCCGGTGTATCAGCGCCCCTACTCGTGGGGCGAGTCCCAATGCGCACAACTTTGGGACGACATTCTGTCCTGCGGCCGCAAGCGGCACGGCTCTCACTTTACGGGTTCCATCGTCACCATTCAGGATGGGCACCTGTCGGCACAAGGCGTCGCACCGCTTTTGCTCATAGACGGACAGCAGCGCATAACCACCATTACGCTTTTGCTCATAGCCCTCGCGCGTCATCTGGAGCACAACCCGCAAAAGCGTTTGTCGTTTACTCGCGACGAGGTGCTGCAGGGCGGGTTTCTTACCAACCACTTCCGCACCGGCGACGACTTCTACAAGCTCACGCTGTCCAAGGGCGACCGCGACGCCTATCGCAGACTCATAGACTCTCTGGTGCAAGGCGCCGAGCCTGAGCTCGATCCGCTTACGCGCCTTTCGCAGAACCTCTTGTTCTTTGAGCGCCGCGTGGATGCGCTCGACAACGTGGACCTGGTGTGGGCAGGGCTCCAGCGCCTTGAGGTCGTGTCCATCTCGCTTGCGCAGGGCAAGGACGACCCGCAGGTGATATTTGAGTCCATGAACGCCACGGGCAAGGACCTCACCAACGCCGACCTGGTTCGCAACTTTGTGCTCATGAGCTATCCCCTGGCCGAGCAGCAGGACCTCTATCGCACCTACTGGCAACCCATCGAGAAGATCCTGGCAACCGACACGGTGGCGTTTGACGATGCCTTTGACGACTTTATCCGCAGCTACCTTAGCGTGGTGCACGCGCCAACGTCCATGGCAAAGGTGGACGTGTACCAGGCGTTCAAGCGCTACGTGCTCTTCCATGGCTTTAACGAGAACGACCGCATGAAGAACCTGAGCCTCAAGCTCAAGCGGTTCGCGCGCTACTATGCGGCGGTGACGCGCGGACAGGTGGACGACGAGGAGCTCGAACAGGCTCTTGTTCGCATTGCACAACTGGAGACGCCAGTTGTCAACCCGTTGCTCATCTCGCTGTTTGACGGGTTTGAGCATCACGAGTTCGACCGCGAGAGCTTTGTTGCCATACTCCAGACCTTGGAGAGCTACCTGTTCCGCCGTGCGGTGTGCGACTGCGCGCAGAGCGAGCTTGCACCGTTCTTCTCGTCGCTCATCGCGCGCCTTGACGCCGTTCGCAGCGAGGAGGGCAACATGGTGGAGGCGTTCTTGTCCATGCTCCTAAACGAGGAGGGCACCGCCCGCCGATTCCCCACCGACGCCGAGTTTGCCCACGCCCTGGCCACGCGCGACATCCACAGCCTCTCGAGCGTGCTGTACCTGCTCGCGCGCATTGACGAGAGCATGGAGCCTACCGACACGTTTGTACTGGAGAAGTACAACTGGACGCTTGAGCACATCATGCCTCGTCAGGCACTGCGCGACGACGCGTGGCGCGCGGCCTTGGGCGCAGATCCCGAGCGCGCCTTTGAGGAGTGCATAGAGAGCTTGGGCAACCTCACGCTTACGCCGCACCCTTATGATGCGCAGGAGGGCAGCTTTGAGGAGAAGCTGGCCCGCGTGGCCGAGTCGCCGCTGGCGCTTGCGACCGACATCCTTGCTGCCTCCACCTGGACGCCCGAGCTGGTGCGCAAGCGCACGGATCGCTTGGCGGCGCAGGCACTGGAGGTCTGGAAGCGGCCGATTCTACCCGAGGGTGCCGGCGCGGCATTCCGCCTGTCGGAGCGGGCGGCAACAAGGCACAAGGTGACGTTTGCCGAGCTCTTTGAGGCAGGCCTGGTACAGATGGACGACGCCCTGGTGAGCGTGAGCCCGCTGCATCCCGGACGCGCGACGGTTACCTCCACGGGCAAGATCATGCTTGCCAACGGCCAGATGTTTGAGGATCCCACGGCGGCGTACGAGCGCTTCCTCACGTCCGTGGGCGCCACCAACACGAGATTGGACGGCTGGATGTATTGGCGCCGCGGTGACGGCGGCCCGCTTTTGGACGACCTGCGGGCCGAGCTTGCGTAAGGGAGGGCAAACATGGGCTTGGACATTGCCGACGTAATCTTTACGGTCATTGCCGTTTTGCTGGCGATTCCTTTAGGTATAGTGGTGCTTCCCATTGCCGCCGTGGCACTTATCATCCGATGGGTCTGGCGTCGTATGCATCCAAAGGCGGCGCTGCCCGCTGGCTCGCAGCCCTATGCCTATTTGGAGGACGACGCCTCGCAGGATTCCGTGGTAAAGGCGGTTGTCCCATACGTGGAGGATGCCGTACTTGGTCCCCATGCGCAAGGTGTGCTACAGACATTTGAGACTGCCGAGCGCAGGAGAAAGGGGATCTTCTCCATACTGGAGGATGAGTTCAGCCAGAGCAGCCTTACGTGGGACAAGTTCTCGGCTCCTGTGGAGGTGGCGTTCGAGAAGGTCGTGTACAACGCGGCTCAGATTGCCAACCGCATGCAGGCGTTCGACTCCAAGGAGTTCCAGCGCATGGGCCGCATTGAGAAGGCCGGCGGCTATAGCGACGATCGCCCGGAAGTGCAGCGACTTGCGACCATGCGCTCCTCGCTTGGGGAGATGGACCGCATTCAAGAGAAGAACGACCGGTTGCTCAGCGAGCTGGAGAAGTTGCAGGCAGAGCTTACCACCATGGCGGGCGCCGGATACGCAACCGCGACCGACGAGGTGATAGAGGAGATTCGCAAGCTGGCCGAAGACACGCAGTACTACGTGTAGGGTTGCTGTGGCGGCGGG
>JAUMWL010000100.1 GCA_030529665.1 Coriobacteriales bacterium | reverse complement strand
GGGAACTCCGCGTGCTGGAAGGCCATGAGGACAGGGTTGGGTCCGTCTGCTTCTCGCCCGACGGCGCGACGGTGGCGAGCGGGTCGGACGACGGCACCATGCGCCTGTGGGACGCGGCCACCGGAAGGCAGCTCCTCGCTCTTGAGGGCTGGGGAGGTGCTGTCTGGTCCGTCTGCTTCTCGCCCGACGGCTCGACGTTGGCGAGCGGGTCGGACGATGGCGCCGTGCGCCTGTGGGACGCGGCCACCGGAAGGCAGCTCCTCGCTCTTGAGGGCTGTGGGTACTCAGCATGGACCGTCTGTTTCTCGCCTGACGGCAAGACGGTGGCAAGCGGATTTGACGACGACACTATTCGCCTGTGGGATGTGGCTACCGGTAGGTGGCTGCGAACGCTAGAGGGTCACCGGGATGGGGTCAATTCTGTCTGCTTCTCGCCCGACGGCTCGACGTTGGCGAGCGGGTCGGGCGACGGCACCGTGAGACTGTGGGATGCAGCTACTGGTGCACAGCTCCTATCTCTGGAGGTTAGCGGGTGCTCGGTCGGGTCCGTCTGCTTCTCGCCCGACGGCAAGACAGTGGCGAGCGGGTCGGACGACGGCACCGTGCGCTTGTGGGACGTGGCCACCGGAAGTCAGCTTCTGATACTAGAGAGCCACGGGAGCCGGGCGGGGTCCGTCTGCTTCTCGCCCGACGGAGTAACGGTGGCGAGTGTCTTGGGCGATGGGACCGTGCATCTGTGGGATGTGGCAACGGGAGAGGCTGTTATGGCTCCCATCCACAGTCGCGGAGGCAAGATTCAATCCATGAGTTTCTCGCTCAGATGTGATGAAAAGATGCGTCACATCATACTCACGGGCAAGAACGGCAGCGGGAAGACCAGTCTGCTGGACGCTATTGCGGACCGTTTGGATGCAATCTGTGGCAATGGACCGATGGAGTTCCAAGGTGAGGGACGAGGTGTAGACATCACTTTCAACTTGGACGACGCGGCAGTTCGTTCTTTTTACCAGAGCGGCGACTGCGTGTTCGCGTACTTCGGCGCTCGGCGCAAGTTCGACGCGATCATCCCCCAGTACATCGAGAAGGTCTCGTTCGCGGACCGCTACGGCCTCCACGAGTCCCCGCGCGACGTGTTCGTGAAGTACCTGCTCGACCTCAAGATGACCCAGGCCCTCGCATTGTCGAACGGCCGGAAAGAGCGCGCGAACGAGATAGCTCTCTGGTTCGACGGCGTCCGCGACATCATGCGGCGCATATACGAGGACGACACGCTCACCATCGAGTTCGACGAGGACACCTACCAGTTCCTCATCTGTCAGGAGGGGAGGGAGCCCTACGACATCAATCACGCCTCCGACGGCTTCTCGGCCGTGCTGGACGTCGTGGTGGGGATCATGCTGCGCATGGTGAAGAAGAATGGCCGGTCTCTGCGGTTCGACTTGCCGGGCGTCGTGCTCGTCGACGAGATTGAGAACCATCTCCACCTCTCGCTCCAGAAACAGATCCTTCCGCTCTTGGAGGATTTGTTCCCCAACATCCAGTTCATCGTGAGCACTCACTCGCCGTTTGTGCTGTCGAGCGTGAGCAACGCCGTCGTCTACGACCTCGAGAGCCACGCGCTCGTGACGGACGGCCTGGGGAAAAATACGTACGAGAGCATCGTGGAGGGGTACTTCAACGTGGATCTGCTCTCCGCCGAGCTGCGCGAGAAGTTCGACCGCTACAAGCTCCTCTCACATAAGGACGAGCTCAACGACGACGAGCTGCTTGAGGCGAGCGAGCTGGAGCTGTACCTGGACGAGATACCAGACTACCTGTCGCTAGGGATAACCACGGAGTATCAGAAGCTGAAGATGCAGCTCCACGACAAGGTCGTGGACGAATGATAGGGGTCGTGCGCTCGCCCGGGGCACCGAAGGCCTTGCTGGAGAGCACCGCGGAGGACAGGTATCGGTACCCCGAGGTCGTTCGGCGGCTGATAGAGGACTTCGGCGGCAAGTGCTACATTTGCGAAATCAATCCGCTCCAAGACCCGGAGGTCGAGCACCTGCGGCCGCACAAGAACGGTACGATTCCTGGAAGGAAGTTCGACTGGAACAACCTCTTCTTGGCATGCCGCCACTGCAACGGCGTGAAGAACCAGCCGAAGTACGAGGGTCGCGTGCTTGACTGCTGCGTGAGGGACCCTGAGGAGCTGCTCGATCAGGGGCTGAGCGAGAACTCGGTCTGCGTGCGACCGCTGGTTGAGAACGACGAGGAGGCCGCCGGGACCGCCAAGCTCATTGAGGAAGTATTCACTTCGAGCAAACCACCCCTGAGGGAGCACGCAGCGCAGGTGCGGCTCGACGGGCTGCAGGAGCGGATGAACCTCCTCTACAGGGCGATCCAGACGCTTCGCAGCAAGCCGCAGGACCCGATGGCAAGGCGCAACCTGAGGGCCATGCTTCGCAAGGAAGCGGCGTTCGCGGGGTTCACGCGTTGCGCTGTGCGGAAGATGCTGCCCCGCCATCCCGAGCTCGGGGAGTTCATGCAGTAGCGCTTGCCTACTGTTGGCAGAAGGGATTTAGAAGTGTCAATCCGCCAAATTGGCGAAAAGGGGCCAGGTCCCAAACGGCCAACGATGGTGTACGCTATAGCATAATGCGTAGTCCCACGGCATCAGAGGCGTTCTATGTGTGAGCTCAAGAAGAGGGTGCTTATTGACGGACGTGCCTTTACTCTTGAGGCGACCGTGGCGCACGCCTCCGGTGCGGGCCGCATAGTACTCTGCCGCAGCGAGTCCGGAGAGTTGAGGTACGCCGCGCTTGGGGAATGGGCTGCCGCGCCTCCGCCCGCAGCTGACGACGAACCGCCACGATCCACAGCCGTCATAAGAAGCGCGCCAGTAACGCAGGCCAGCACGCTCGACGAGAAGGTCGCCCTCGTCATGTCGCTCTTTCGTGGCCGAACCGACGTTTACGCGCAGGGCTATGTGGGGAAGTCTACGAAACCGGGCAAGCTGAGCTACTGGCCGCCTTGCCGTTTGAGGTGGGTGCACGGCGCGTGCCCGAGGTTGTCTGACGCAAGCGCTCGGTGTCGCGATTGCGACCACCCGAGCTACGCTCCCTTGACCACCGATGTGGTGAGGGAGCACTGCACGGGCCATCGAGACGGGCGCGGCCGCATCCAGGCGGTCGGCATATACGTCGTCGACGGGGACGAGTGCCATCTGCTCGCGGCGGACTTCGACGGGCCTGGGTGGAAGGATGCCGCCGCTGCGTACCGCGACGCGTGCAGGGGGCACGGCCTCTCACCGGCGGTGGAGCGATCCCGCTCTGGCAACGGCGCACACGTGTGGGTCTTCTTCGACGGGCCGGTAAAGGCGTCGCTTGCCCGACGGGTGGGCGAGGGACTCCTGTGTGAGGCGCGCGACGCCTGCACGGCTGTGAGCTTTCGCTCGTACGACCGGCTCTTTCCCCTGCAGGACTCGGTTGAAGGGGATGGTCTGGGGAGTCTCATCGCGCTGCCGCTCCAGGGGGAGGCGGTTCGCCAGGGGAACAGCGTATTCGTGGACGACCGGTTCCAGACGCTGCCGGATCAATGCGCCTATCTAAGCACGCTTCCCAAGGCGCTCCGCGAGACGATCGCCGTGCTTGCCGACGAGTTTGGCAAAGATCCCATCGGGCTTCCCGAGGGAACCAACAGCACACTCTCGCCTTCCCGAGGCGAGGCGAGAGTGCTCCATGCGCCAGAAGGCCGCGCCTTGGGCGAGGTTCCCACGGAAGTCGCAGTCACCCTTGCGGAGGGCGTGCGCATCGACCGCGATGGGCTTCCGGCGCGCGTCGTGAACCGCCTGCGACGCCTCGCCGCCTTTCGCAACCCGGAGTACACGAAGAGGCTCAGGATGCACTTGTCGGTGTGGGAAACGCCGCGCTTTGTTGACTTGAGCAAATCCGACGGAGGCGAGCTCGTCCTGCCGAGGGGCTGCGCGGAGGCTGTGCTCGCCACGCTTAGGGAGGCTGGCGCAGGGGCCCACGTCATCGACGGACGTACTGCTGGCAGGCGCATTCACGCCAACTTCCTCGGTGAGCTAAGGGACACCCAGCAGCCGTGCGTGGACAGGCTTGTTGAGCACGACTTGGGCGTGCTCGTGGCTCCCACAGGCTTTGGCAAGTCTGTGATTGCGGCGTCCGTCATCGCCACGCATGGGGTGAGCACGCTTGTTATTGTGCCAAACACGACTTTGCTCAAACAGTGGCGCGAGAGCTTGACCAAGTTCCTGCGAATCGAAGACGAGCCGTCCGTGCTGCTTACGCCAAAAGGGAGAAGAGCCAAGCACCAGCCCGGCGTTGTGGGGATCATTGGTGATGGCAGGGTCCTCAGGAGCGGCATTGTGGATGTGGCGCTCGCGGGGTCGCTCTTCCAGAAGGGAGAGGTCGCGGGGGAGTCCGTCGTGAGCTCGTTCGTTGCGGAATACGGGATGGTCATCGTGGATGAGGCGCAGCACGTTGCGGCCTCCAAGGTGCTGGAGGTGCTTGGGGCGGTGCGTGCCCGCTACGTGTATGCCATGACGGCGACGCCGAAGCGAGACGACGGGCTGGACCGCATCCTCTTCCTTGAGTGCGGGTCTCTCAGGCACGAGGTGGCGGTATCCGACCAGATTGACGAACAGGGGATGAGGCGGCTGCTTGTGCCGCGGTTTAGCTTCTCTCACCCAGATTTGGAGGGGCGACCGAACTGGCACGAGCTCGTTGAATACATAAGCACGGACGGCGAGCGGAACCACTTGGTCGCGACCGACGCGGTGCGCGCCATGCGCCAAGGTAGGACGCCCCTCGTTCTGACGAGGCGTGTGGAACACGCACGCACGCTTGCGAACGACATTGCGGGGCTATCGGAATCGCTCGGTGCCTCCGTGATTCTGCTGGTTGGAAGCGACGACGTTCCCGTGAGGCACCGCCGCCTCGAAGAGCTTCGCGCAGCGCCTGTGGATAGGCCGCTCTGCGTGGTGGCGACGGGAAGCTACGTGGGTGAGGGCTTCGACCTAAGCAGGCTCGATACGCTGCTTCTTGCGGGGCCGGTCGCCTTCGAAGGGGTGCTCGCTCAGTGGGTGGGGCGGCTGCATCGCGTGGCAGAAGGCAAGTCCGAGGTCATCGCGATGGACTACGTCGACCTCGACATTCCCATGTTCGACAGGGAGTGGCGCAAGCGCATGCGGGCGTATAGGAAGCTCGGCTACCAGATAGCGGGGGAGGAGGGCCTCGTGCTCGTTGGGCTTGAGGGGAGGTCGGCGCCTACGGGGCATCTGTTTTCTGGCAAGGAGTATGCCGCAGCTCTGGAGGCGGATCTGGCCGACAGCGCCTTGCGGGTGGCCATCTCTTCCTCGTGGGCGAAGTTCGCGCGTGTCAAGGCGTTGAGGACATTGCTCGCCAACGCCATCGGCCGGGGCGTTGTCGTAGACGTGGCGCTCAGGGAACCAAAGAGACCTTTGTCGGAGTGGCAGCAGGTAAACGCGATGCTACGTGATATAGGGTGTATCGTGCGCTTGGCGCGGCAGGGTGAGCAGAGCGACTTTGCCGTAATCGACGATGCGCTGGTGTGGTACGGGGACATCGCCCCTCTCTCGTACCCGCGGAAGGACGAATGCTCGCTGCGCTTCGTTAGCCGCGAGGTGGCGGGGGAGCTTGTGGGTGAGTGGCACCCCAGAAAGTGACGGGAGTATTGGCGTAACGGCCATTCGGCGAGTAGTACGTCCAGTCGTTAATGTACTCGGTGGGTAGGTAGTCGAGCTCTGGATCGTTGCGTCTCATCGGCTTCAGCAGCTCTCGGCGAATTTGACTTCCACGAGGACCCCTACACGGTCATCGTTCACAGGCGAAGGCAAACCTCCGTGGCTGACCTCTCGTTCCACTTCTGGGAGCTCGATGACCGCGACATCACCTTCGTCGACACGCTGCCCGTCACCACCATGGAGCGCACGGTCGACTCGGATTTGCTCATCCCGCGCTCCTTTCCGTTGTCCCTGATTCGCTGGGTGAAGGCGTTGATCTCTACCGATATGTCGTAGGACTGATCGTGAAGGACGAAGCCTACCAGATAGCAGGGGGCATGAGAAGATGCCGGGCCGAACTCGCCACTTCCGCCGCAGAAGACGCGCGGCTCCCTCGAAGGCACTCCTTACATACAAAAAAGCGGGGACTGTTCCCCGCCGATGGGCGGACCCACCTCAGGCGCGCCAAGAGACTAACCTAGCATATCGCATTAGCGAGCCTACCAAGCCCATTGGTCGGACGCAGTTATGCCAACATGTGAGTCCTGCAACACCCCATACAGCGCGCCGTCCGAATCTGTGGGGACGGCATGGTGGGCCTTCTGTGTCGTCGCCGGCCTAGCGTAGTGTGACCTCTACGAGGCGATAGACCACATCGGCAACGTGCTCGCCGCGTCTCGCGTCGCAAGTCCCCAGCGCTTCTTTGCGCTGCGCCTTGGAACGCCTTTGGGAATTGCGCCATCTGGGCAAGCCAAACTAGCCAAAAAAATGGCGATTTGGGTAGTTTTTGAGTGAGAAATCTCTACCGGCGGAAAAACAGACCCACAAATATGCAGGTTAATGCGGTTGGTTTTGTGCCCTCGGATTTTACGACGTGTAAAAACTACCCAAAACGCCAAAAACTTGGCTAGTTTGCCTTCGCCAAATGGCGCTATTGCCCTATCGCGACTTGGCGTCGCCGCGTGCGGGCTACCGGCCAAACGCGATGCTCCACGCTGGACGCGGACGGCGCCGAGGTGGTGCATTCCGAACTGCTGGACGGCAGTGTGGCAACCGTGGCACACGGCTCTGACGCGGGTGACATAGCGCTCCGTTGCAACGAATCCAAGAAGCTGAGGTACGTCGCAGCCGGGGAATAGACAAAACCAACATGGTATGAGGCAATGCACTACAATGGCATAAGGCTCGTCAAAAGGAATGACGGTGATTCGCGTAAAGAGAGATTCAACAGGGATGTGACGACGACACTCGCTGTTGTGCTCGCTCGGAGATGCTGTGTGGATGAGTGCAGGCATGAATCCTCTTACACCGCTTGATTGCGTGTAGTCACACCGAACAGAAAGGAAGATTCGATGTATCAGCGCCCGACTAAAGCAAAGCGGCCGCATGCCTTGGCCATGGCTGTAGTTAGCATCCTCCTGCCATTATCCCTTGTTTTGAGCCTGCCCCAGCAATCGTTTGCCGAGGTTCTATACATGCCCGACGTCACCGAGCAAATGAGCCAGCCAAGCTATTGGAGCAGCAAGCTGGGTAACCCATACACGGTGCTCGCGACGCAGGAACAAATCGACGCCGTGAACAATACTATTTTGCACAATAGCGCCACGTGCATGAATGACCTTGCTGCATGGGAGGAAGGCACCTTCAACGGCGCAGCGTATGCTAAAACCCTTATGGATGCCGCAGAGAGCGATGCACGCTATTTCTATTTTTATGGCGGGGCATACTACTACTGGGATCCCATTCAGCAAATGGGTGTCCCCATGTCCGATTGGGACGAAGCGTATGCCATGCTATATGGTCCCATAATCCAAAATGCCTACGATTCCGATGCGACCGAGAACATGCCCATTCGCTTTGGCATCTGTACTACGCGCA
Organism: Coriobacteriales bacterium; assembly: GCA_030529665.1. Classification (GTDB taxonomy): domain Bacteria; phylum Actinomycetota; class Coriobacteriia; order Coriobacteriales; family Atopobiaceae; genus RUG440. Next base: position 3,168 of record JAUMWL010000100.1, on the reverse strand, counting down.
CAAACATCCTCTGTTTTCCCTCAAACGAGCGTGTTCTTGACGACGTGAACGATCCCGACTTTGACTGCTTGTATCAAACGGCAGTGCGTGTGGGAGAACCCATGGTTATAAAGGGCGAGTCAGACGATGGCTTGTACTATCACGTTTTCACGTCTTGTACGTCTGGTTGGGTGGCGGCGAGTGACATTGCCGTATGTGCAAATAAGATGCAGTGGCTCGCCGCATGGCAGTTCGACCCCGCGCAAACGCTCGTAGTCTATGACGATAAGATCATTACCGAAGAATCCCATTATGCACCAGCTGCCTCCCAAAAACTGCTCACCATGGGCACATGCCTTCAGCTGGCAACTCCCACAGAGTATGGCGATGGCGCCCTGAAAGCAGACATCAATCGATCGGGATACAACTGCCACGTGGTGTGGCTGCCCATTCGCAATGATGACGGGAGTTACGGCAGGATGCTCGCGCTTATAGCAGAGCACTGCAAAGTAAGCGAGGGCTTCTTGCCGCTTACATACGCAAACGTTGCCAAGGTCGCACTAAACCAGCTGGGTGACGCGTATGGATGGGGAGGAATGCTAAGCTCGGAGGACTGCTCGGGCTATGTACGCGACGTATACAAGTGCTTTGGACTCGAACTCGCGCGCAACACGACGTGGCAGGAGGCCCAACCGGTGCGTAAGTATTCGTTTGCGGGCTTGTCGGACCAAGAGCGCGCGGACGCTGTTCGTAGCCTTCCGTTGGGAAGCGTGCTCTTTTTCAACGGCCACGAGATGATCTATCTGGGTGCAGATGGCGATAACTTGTATGTAATTAGCTCCATAAGCAATGTGATGGTCAACGGTGCCAGGGTGCGTGTGCGCAGCGGAGCCATCAATACGCTCAACACGCAGCGAGCCAGCGGCAAGACATGGCTGCAAGACCTCACCTCTGCAAACGTTCCCTACCTCTTGTCTGCCGTGGACCCCGTAGTCGAGGACGTGACCTATACCTGCAAAAGCGGTGCCGACGCGGAGTGGTACAAGGGCACGCAGAGCGGCCTTACGTTCGTGTTCGATCGCAACTCCGATGGTGCGCTTACGTATGACCGCTTTACAGGCATATCGGTGGACGGCAGCCCGGCGATTCGTGACGTGGACTATACCGTTTTGTCTGGCAGCGCAATTGTCCAGCTTGCGCCTGCCTATCTTGAGTCGCTAGAAGCCTGCGTACATTCGCTGATTGCGTCGTTCGCTGATGGCGGCGATGTTGCCGTGGGGTTTGTTACCAAAACGCAAGATGCACCGGAAGCAATAGCCTATCCCGTAACGGTTGAGCCGTCTGACGGCGGATTTGTGGGTGTGAGTACGGGATCTGCTGCTGAGGGCGCAACTGTGAGGGTTACCGTACGGCCGGACGAGGGATTTGTGCTCAAGGGTGTTGGGGCACAGACCCCCGCAGGCGATTCTGTTGAGCTTTTAGCGGAGGATAACAAGACCTATACGTTTGTGATGCCGGGTGACAATGTTGTGGTAAGTGCGGCATTTGAGGTTGAGCCGAGCCCGAGCCCGAACCTGAGCCCGAGCCCACCCCCTCGGCAACGATTGCCTATTGCACCCACGTGCAGTCTATTGGCTGGCAGAATTATGTGTACGACGGCGCGTTGAGCGGCACCGAGGGTTTGTCAAAGAGGCTTGAATGCATAAGGATTAAGCTGAAGAACCAGCCCGCTACCGGTTCTGTGGAATATCGCACGCATGTACAAGGGAATGGCTGGCAGAGCTATGTGCGAAACGGCGCAATGAGCGGTACCAAGGGTCAGTCCAAGCGGTTGGAGGCAATTCAGATTCGCCTAACGGGACAAATGGCAAAGGGATACGACGTTTGGTATCGCGTACATGCACAAACATATGGCTGGCTCGGTTGGGCAAAGAATGGGTCTCCCGCAGGAACCGTCGGCCTATCAAAGCGTCTGGAAGCCATACAGATCAAACTGGTTCCAAAGGGTGGCGACATTCCGTCTCCAGCTTATGGCGCATTCGTTTCGAAGAAGGGCACAACTCCAAAGCAGAAGGCATCTGGACATGATGTGGCTTATCGTACGTATGTTCAGTCCTTGGGATGGCGAAGCTATGTGTACGACGGACAGACCAGCGGTACCGAGGGCTTAGCCAAACGTGTCGAAGGCATAAGGCTTAAGCTTGTGAATCCGTCGTACAGCGGGTCCATAAAGTATCGGTCGTACGTGCAGGGATACGGCTGGCAGGATTACGTCAAAAATGGTGCTCTGAGCGGTACCAAAGGACAGGGAAGGCGTCTTGAGGCGGTGCAAATTCGCCTAACGGGTAATATGGCCAAGCACTTTGACGTGTGGTATCGTGCGCATGTGCAGGGGCGCGGATGGCTTAGTTGGGCAAAGAACGGCAAGACCGCAGGTACCGTGGGCAAGTCAAAACGTCTTGAGGCGGTTCAAGTGCTCGTTGTTCCCAAGGGCACTCGCATAAAATAGATAAGGGTAGGAAACCAGCGAAAATGGCCAAAAGGGGCCAAGCCCCAAACGGCCAACAAGGGTGCTTAGTGGCGGGCGAGCCTTTACTCTTGAGGCGACCGTGGTGCACGTCTCTGGTGCGGCGAAGATAGTGCTCTGCCGTAGCGAGTCCGGTGAGTTGAGGTACGCAGCAGCAGGGGAATGGGCTGCCGCCCCTGTGTCTGCTGATGACGGACCACTCCGTCCACAGCTGTCTTAGGAAGCGCACCTCGGACTCCTGTTAGGCACGAGGCATGTCTGTACTCAGCGTGAGCGCGGCCGCTTTGCTGGCTGGCCCATAATGGCTTTTGGCGATTTGGGGCCAAGCCCTAATCCGCCGGTCGTGTCGCGCGTGCTGTGATGGCGAGCTGTGTGGGTGGCGCGGGGCGATGTGTGCTGACTTTTGGAGCTGTGTGGGTGGATCCGCCCCGTGCGTGCTGTAATCGCGAGCAGTGTGGCTCGTTCCCGGCCACGTGTGCTGTCTTTACGAGCTGTGTGGGTGGGAGAGCCACACAGCTCGCAAACACAGCACGCCTCCTAGCGCGCCACCCACACAGCTCGCAAACACAGCACGCCTCGCGGTGCACGCTTGCGTCGGGCAAGGGCAGCGTTGCCCCCGATTGCTATATACTCACTCTACGGGGCTGCAGTTGCCCCGAGAA
>JAUMWL010000016.1:17796-29443 GCA_030529665.1 Coriobacteriales bacterium | reverse complement strand
ATCGCTCCACATCTTGGCAAGTCTATTTATTTCCAACACGTAAACTACGCAGCACTTGTTTGTTTTTCCATGCGGGATCGACAAAAGCCCAGTTGGCTGCTTCCGTCGACCGAGAAACTCGCATGTGCTGCGTAGTTTACCATTTGGTAATAATCGGTTTTTGGGTCCACTACCAAGGACTATCTTGGGCAGAGAAGCCAAACAGAAGCGCGCCCCAAAGGGACGCGCTTCTGCAACAACGAAATAGGCTCGAAGGGGTTGAGTCCCCTTGACCAAGGCTTACGAGCGGATCTCGCCGCCGGTGCTCTTGAGCACCTTGGTCACCAAGCGGCCGTGGGCCTTCTCAACCTCCTCCGAGGTGAGCGTATGGTCGTCGGCACGATACGTGAGCGAGAAGGCCATGGACTTCTTGCCAACGCCCACGCGCGCGGGGTCGCGGTACACGTCAAACAGGTGCACGTTGCGCAGGAGCTTGCCGCCAGCAGAGGTGATGCGCTGCACCATCTGCTCGTAGGTAACGTCCTCGTTAACCACGATGGCAAGGTCCACGTCCACGCCCGGCAGCGTTGGAACGTCCTGGTAGGGCAACTGGTCCTGGGCAAGATCGAGCAGCGCCTCCACCTTGAGCTCAAACGCGACAACGGGGTCGTCGATGCCAAACAGACCGAGCGTCTTGGGGTGGATGTTGCCCACCCAACCAATAACGGAGCCGCGAACAAGAATTTCCGCCGCAAGTCCGGGCTGCAGCCATGCGGACGTCTCGGAATCGGGAACACGGAAGCGTACCTTTTGGATGCGCAGCGCGTCCAAAAGCTCCTCCACCACGCCCTTGGCATCAAAGAAGTCAAGCTTGGGATACTTGCGGTTCCATGCGTCGTCACCCCATGACCCAGAGAGCACGCCGGCCACATAGGTACGCTCGTCGGGAAGGCTCTTGTTCTCGCGGCCAAACAGCACGCGACCAATCTCGTACAGGTGAACATTGGCGACGCCGTGGTCCTTGTTGTACGCGACGGCGCGAAGAAGACCGGGCATGAGGTCGCGGCGCATCTCGCTCTGCTCGCTCACCAGCGGACGGATGATCTTTACCGGCACGCCCTTTACCTCGCGTGCCATGCCCAGGCGAGCAAGGTCGCGCGGGTCGGCGAAGCAGTACGTGCTCGTCTCGTTAAGGCCGCAGCCGCGCAAGGTTTGGCCTATCTTGCGCACGCGACGCTGCTCCACGGAAAGCCCGCCGGGATGATTGCGCGAGGCGGGAAGCGTGGGCTCAACGTCGCCCTCGCCCCAAAGGCGCAGGATCTCCTCCACGAGGTCTATCTCGCGCGTGAGGTCCGGACGGTTGGTGGGAGGCACCACGCGCAGGGTGCTCGTCTCGCCCATGTGACCCTTTACCACGCCGCAGCCCAGACGCTCCAGGCGCCTCACCATAAAGCCGTCCTCAATCGGTGCACCGCAAATCGCGCGGACGCGCTCGGGACGCAGCACAATGGTCTCGGCCTGCACCTTGTTGGGATACACATCCACCATGCCGCGAATAACCTCGGCCCCACAGCACTCCTCAAAGAGGGCAGCCGCAATCTGGGACACCTCGTCACAGCTTGCCGCGTCCACCTGACGCTCAAAGCGAATCGACGCCTCGCTCATGAGACCAAGGCTGCGACTGGTACGGCTGATACTGCCGGAGTCAAAGCATGCGGACTCAAGCAGCACGTCCACGGTATTCTCGTCTATGTCGGAGTTGAGGCCACCCATAACGCCGGCCAGCGCCACGGGACGCGACCTGTCGTCGGTGATCACCAGCATGTCGGGGGTGAGCGCGCGATCCTGCTCATCGAGCGTAACCAGGTGCTCGCCCTCCATGGCCGAGCGCACCACTATGTGGCGCTTGCCGTCGCGCTCCGTGAGCTTGCCCAGGTCGAAGGCATGGAGCGGCTGACCCGTGAGGTACATGACGTAGTTGGTGACGTCCACCACGTTGTTGATGGGCCTCGCACCTGCCGCCGTCACTCGGCGCGCGAGCCATTCGGGAGAAGGCCCGATCTTTACGTTGCGCACCACGCGCGCGGTGTAGCGCGGGCAGAGCTCGGGATCGTCTATGGTCACGTCCACCAAGCTGTGGACGCCCTCGAGGCCCAGCGGACCCACGCCATGCTCCTTCTTTACGCGAGGCATGTCTATATGGGTGTCCACATCCAGCATGGCCGACACCTCAACCGCCACGCCTGTCATGGAGAGGCAGTCGGGACGGTTGGGCGTCATCTCACAGTCGATGACCGTGTCCACCATGCCGCGGTAATCCGCAAAGGGCATGCCCACCGGCGCGTCCTCGGGCAGAATCATAATGCCCGCGTGCGAGTCGCTAAGCCCCAGCTCGCGCTCGGAGCAGTTCATGCCGCAAGACTCCACGCCGCGCAGCTTTGATTTCTTGATCCTAAAGCCGCCTGGCAGCACGGCGCCTATCATGGCCACCACGATCTTGTCGCCCTGGTTGAAGTTCTGGGCGCCACACACGATCTGCAGCGGCACGGGGTTGCCGTCCTTGTCGGTGTTGTGCTTGCCCACGCTCACCTTGCACAGCCACATGTGGTCGGAGTCGGGATGCGGCTCCTTGCTAACCACCTGACCCACGACCACGTGGTCCAGGTCTGCGCCAAGGCGCTCCACGGCCTCCACCTCCGTGCCCGTCCGCGTGAACTCGTCCACCAGCTCTTGGGGATCTTGGGGAATATCTACCAGCTCTTTGAGCCATTCGTAACTAACGCGCATTATAAGAAACCTTTCTTTTGCCGATTCTCCACCTAGAACTGACGCAGGAAGCGCATGTCACCGTCCATGAGCATGCGCAGGTCGGGCAGGTCGTAGCGAAGCGCCGCAACGCGCTCGACGCCAATGCCAAAGGCAAAGCCGGTGTACTTCTCGGGGTCGATGCCCACGTACTGGAACACGTTGGGGTCCACCATGCCACAGCCCAGAATCTCCAGCCAGCCCACGTTTTTGCAGAAGCGACAACCCTTGCCATGGCACACGCCGCAGCTTACGTCCACCTCGCAGCTGGGCTCGGTAAACGGGAAGAAGTGCGGGCGATAGCGCGTGGCGCGGTCCTTGCCAAAGATCTCGCGGCAGAAGTAGTCCAGCGTGCCCTTGAGGTCTCCAAAGGTAATGCCCTCGTCGACGACAAGACCCTCCACCTGCGTAAACTGCGGGAGGTGGTTGGCGTCGGCCGTATCGGGACGAAACACCGTGCCCGGGCAGATCATGTAGATGGGCGGCTTGTTCTCTTCCATGTAGTGAACCTGCATGCCCGACGTCTGGGTGCGCAGTAGCACGTCGGAGTCGCCCAGCTGCAGGGGCGGCTTGCCCTCTGGCGCGTTGTCCACGATGTAGAAGGAGTCCTTGGCCGAGCGGCTGGGATGGTTCTCGGGAGCGTTGAGCGCGGTGAAGTTGTAGTAGGTGGTCTCCACATAGGGACCGTCCGCCACGATGTAGCCCAGGCCGCAGAAGATGTCCTCAATCTCCTCGCGAATCTGGTTGATGAGGTGCTGGGTGCCCAGCGACAGACGCCTGCCGGGAAGCGTTACGTCGGACGCCTCGGCCTTCATGCGCTCGTGCAGAACCTGCTTGCCAATCTCGATCTTGCGCTGCTTGAGGGCATCATCCACGTTTGCGCGCACCGTGTTTGCCAGCTTGCCCATGGCGGGACGCTCCTCGGGGGGAATCTTGCCCATCATGCGCATGATGGTGGTGAGCGATCCCTTCTTGCCCAGAACCTGCACCCTCAGCTGCTCGAGCGCCTCCATGGACTCTGCAGCCGCGAGCCGTTCCATTACCTGGGCCTCAATCGACTTGAGGTCTTCTTGCATTGCCATCCTGCATACTCCTTCTCTACAAAAAACCGCCCTCGTTGCCGCGCTTGCGCACGGCCCCAAGGACGGACTGATCCGCGGTACCACCTCGGTTGAGCACTTCGGTTTTTTGTCCGAGCACCCCACTCGTTAGCCCCGTGTCGTGGGGCGGACGGCTTCCCTACTGAGTGCCGGCCACGTGGCCTGCGCCGTTAAGGTCGCGGCTGGTGGAGTGAACTCCGCATGTCAGCCTTCTGCAGGCACCTTCCAGCCAAGGGCGCCCTCTCTCGTGCTCCGGCACGCGGCATGCAGACCTCTCCGTCATCGCCATGAATGGCTAGCATACCACAAACGCAACGGTTGTGGTATGAGACGAAAAAACACACGCCCACACAACACCTCAGGCGTTTTTAATCTCTAAACGGCCAACGCCCAGCCGCCAACTCCTCTATGGCGGCAATCGCCGCCTCGTCCTCGCAGCTGCCAATGTGCCAGCGCGCGGCAGAGAAGGCCTCAGGCACCGCATTTGCCACGGCAACCGAGTTGGGCACGTGCTGAAGCATCTCCACGTCGTTACCGCCGTCGCCAAACACCACCACCTGGTCGATCCCGATTCCCATGGCATCGCAAAGCACGTCGATGCCACTCGCCTTGCTCCAACCTACCGGAAGGGTGTTCACAAAGCCTTTCATGGGAACGTTGAAGTCGATGTCGTTTATCTCACGTTGCAGCAGCTCAAGCACCTCGTGGGTGTATTCCATGGTGCCGTTTACAAATATGTTGACCTTCTCCATGGGATGGCCTGGCACGTCGTCCACAACCTGCGCCTGGCTCGCGTACAGCGGAAAGCTTGCCTCCAAGTCGCAGACGTTGCCCTCAACGAGCAGCGGCACACCATCTTGAAAGCAAATGAGACCCGCACGCGCAACGTGCCTAAGCAGTTTGGCCATGCGCCTTGTTGGCTCAACCGGAATAAACGCCTGGTACACAAGCCGGCCGTCCAAATACACCTCCATGCCATTGGTCGCCAGGCACGTGGCGCTGCATGCGGCATCTCCACCAAACGACGCGGGGATGTGAGAGAATCCCCTGCCGCTCGCCGGTCCCACGCGCATGCCAGCGTTCAGAGCCGCATGAAACGCCGCGACGCCGCGCGCGCTCACGCAGTGCTGACCGTAGGGCAGGATGGTTCCGTCTATGTCGGTAAGGATGAGGCGGATGTCTGGTGCCATGGGCTATGCTCCCACCAGCTCGCCACCCACGTAGGTCTCCACGAGGTTGAGCTCTCCATCCAACACCGTGAGGTCGGCATCTCGCCCGGGAAGGATGGCACCGCAACGATCGCCCATGCCGCACGAACGCGCAGGGACCTCGGTCGCCATGCGGATGGCCTGCTCGGCGGTAACGATGCCCCACCTCACAACGTTGCGCACGGCCTTTGCGAGCGTGAGGGTGCTCCCCGCAAGGTTGCCACCCTCCTTTAGGCGGGCCTCTCCGTTGCGCAGCCTAATGGGCAGCTCGCCAATAAAGTAGTCGCCATCCGGCAGCCCGCCGCAGCTTAGGCAGTCAGTGATAAGCACCACGTGCTCCCAGCCCTTGGATCGCACGAGGGCCTCGCACACGACGGGATCCACATGGTGTCCGTCGCAGATGAGCTCTGCAAACACGCCTTGGCTCGTCATGGCGCAACCCACGATGCCAGGGTCGCGATGGTGCATGTCAGCCATGCCGTTAAACGTGTGCACCACCACCTTGGCACCAGCGAGAACGGCCGCCGCAGCCTGGGCATAGGACGCGGAGCTATGGCCAATGGCACAGCACACACCCGCCGCCGTCGCAGCGGCAATGTAGTCAGCGGCACCGTCGCGCTCGGGGGCCACGGCGCTCTTTGCAATGAGGCCGCCCGCCGCCGCCTGCCAGTCTTGCAACGTCTCCACGCGCGGGTCGGCAAGGTAGCGGGCATCCTGCGCGCCTTTGTGCTCCTCGGTAAAGAACGGCCCCTCCAAAAAGATGCCTTGCACGCGCGCCGCGGGACGAGGCAAGGCAGCGTCTTGGGCCACGGCACTCGCAACGCTTGCACACGCCTCGCGGGTCTTGTCTATGCCGGCCGTCAATGTGGTGGCGAGCCAACTCGTGGTGCCGTAGCGTGCAAGACCCTCGGATATGGCACGGATGCCAGCGGGGTCGCAGTCCATAACGTCGTGACCGGCAAAGCCGTGAATGTGCGTGTCAACAAAGCCTGGCGCGACCCAGCAGCCCACACGGTCCACGATGCGCATGTCAACGGGCTCGTCCACGGTAACACCGGCAAACTTGCCATCTTGGATTATGAGATACCCAAAGCCGTCGATACCGCTCGGCAGCACGAGTTCGTCGGACTTGATTGCAAACGTGGACATATTGCCTCCCTGATGGCATTCGATTACACAGAGACCATGATACCCTTACGCAGGTCTACTCGGCGCCGCCATCCTCAGACTCCTTGGCTTCCGCCTGCGCCTCATCCTGGTCCTCGGCATCACCAAAGAGCTCCTTCTGTACCCTGTCCGCCTCGCGCTTTGCCCAAGGCACGCCGATCTCGTACAGGTAGGGCTTGGGCTTGCCGCGCATCCACATGGCTGAGGGATGGATGTCTATGCCGCGCGCCTTGACGCGCTCCTTAATAAGAAGAACCGGCCTGTGGGTTAACCACGAGCTGCCAAACACGATGGCCTTTGACGCTATTCCCTCGGGCAGGTTTGCGATGTACTCCTCAAGACCGGGATCGAGAGCAAACTTGTACAGGGCACCACCAATGAACAGCAGGTCAACATGCTTGGTTATGGGCGCGCGCGGGTCGTCGATGGAGATGGGCTCCACGTCCACGCCCTGAGAAATAATCTCGGCAATCTCCTTTACGTTGCCGCCGCGCGACTGATATCGAATGGCTATTTCCATGCTTCCTCCAAAGTCAACAATTGCACACGCCCGCCATTATACGAGATAAACCCAGGAGCGAAAGAGGCCCCCGTGGCTCTTCTCTGAACGAGTTCCGCAAGCATTGCGAGGACTGTTCGAGTTCAGAGAAGAACCAAGGGGCCTCCCTCTTCCGCGTCCTGTTTATCCCTGCATGGCCTGGAACGCGCTACCATACATGGCTGCGTCGTTACCAAGGCTCGCGGGAAGGATGCGCGTGCCCGCGGACGGGGCAAGGCAGTACCTACGGAATGCGGCACGCAATTCCTCGGCGTACATCTTAAATCCGCCGCCCACGCCGCCACCGATAAGGTACATCTGGGGATCCATGACGGCCGAGATCTGAGCCATGGCAAAGCCCAGGTACTCGCACATGCACGAGATGGCAGCCTGTGCCGCCTCGTCACCCTCGCGGCAGGCGTTGAAGACGGAGAGGGTGTCGGTGGGGCCGTCAAGCGCCACGGGCTCTTGACCGCGATTCTTGCACTCCTGCTTGTACACGCGCACGATGCCCGAGGCCGACGCATACTGCTCGAGGCAGCCCTTGCGCCCGCAGCCACAGGTAGCGGTCTCGTCGCGATTTACCGTTATGTGGCCAATCTCGCCGCCGGCGCCAAATGCGCCCGATACGATCTTTCCGCCGGTAACCACACCGCCGCCAACGCCAGTGCCGATGGCGATGAGGACGAAGCTATTGGCGTCCTTTGCCGTTCCCTGCCACAGCTCGCCGAGCGCAGCCGCGTTGGCATCGTTGACGAACGCAAGGCTCGCACGCGGGAAGGCACGCTTGAGCGCCGCCTTTAGGCCCTCGGGATCAAGCTCGATGTTGGCCAGCATGCCCACCTTGCCGTCGTCGTCCACAGGACCAGGGACGTCCAGGCCAACGCCAACGACGTCGTCGGCAGACGCGCCATTGTCTGCGAGGAGCTTCTTTAGGCCCTCGGTCACCACGGTAAACGCAGCCTCGCTGGTAATCTCGCCCGTAGGAATCTTGGTCGCCGCCTCCAGCGCGCCTTCCGTGGAGAACATGCCCACCTTGATGCTGGTTCCGCCAATGTCGATGCCCAATACCTTGTCCATAGTCATGCCTTTCTACAAAACCATCGCTTTGGTAAAACGTACTTCGTTATATCGTATTACACTTTTGTTCTGTCGCTACCTCAATGGCGTCATCGGTATGTATTGCGTCCCCTTTGGTCGCGAGGGTGAGGAGAAAGGGAGTACCCCTTTCTCCTCACTTCCCCGCACGTGCCTACTGGCGATAGTAGCTCAGGAACTGCTCGAGCTTGTCGAGCGCCTCGCCCAAAATCGCGCGACGCGGCAGGTACACGATCCGGAAGTAGCCGGGCTTCTCCCAGTTGAAGCCCTTGCCCGGCACGATGAGCACGTGCTGGTCCTGCAAGAGGTCAAGCTGGAACTGCGTGTCGTCGGTGATGTTGAACTTGTCTGGGTCCAGGCGCGGGAATATGTAGAACGCCGCCTTGGGCTTGACGACCGAGACGCCGTCCATGGCGCACAGGCGCTCGTACACATAGTCGCGCTGGTTGCGCACGCGTCCACCGGGTACCACATAGTCCTTGACGCTCTGATGCCCGCCCAGAGCCGTCTGCACTATGGACTGCGCCGGCACGTTGGAGCACAGGCGCATGTTGGACATTACGTTTATGCCCTCCATGAGGTCGCGCCCGATCCTCTTGTTGCCGCTGATGGATATCCAGCCAATGCGCCAACCCGCGATCATGTGGCTCTTGGAAAGGCCATTGAAGGTGATGCAAAAGAGGTCGGGTGCTAGGCTTGCGATGCTCACGTGCTTCTCTTCGTCCATCACCAAGCGGTCGTATATCTCGTCCGAGAGAATGATGAGCTGGTGCTCGCGGGCGATCTGCACGATCTCTTCCAGCACCTCGCGCGGGTACAACGCACCGGTGGGGTTATTTGGGTTGATGATGACGATGGCCTTGGTGTTGCTTGTGATCTTTGAGCGCATGTCGTCCAGGTCGGGCAGCCAGTCGGCCTGCTCGTCGCACAGGTAGTGCACCGCCTTGCCCCCGGCAAGCGTAACGCACGCGGTCCACAGCGGATAGTCGGGGCTTGGCACCATGATCTCGTCGCCCGTCTCCACCATGGCCTGCATCACCAGGTTGATGAGGTCGCTCACGCCGTTGCCCGTGTATATGTCGTTCATGGTGACGTTGGGAATGTGCTTGATCTGGTCGTACTGCATTATGGCCTTGCGCGCGGCAAACAATCCGCGACTGTCGGAGTAGCCCTCGGTGTCGCGCAGCTGGCTGGCCATGTCCTGCACCACCTCGTCGGGCGTGCGGAAGCCAAACGGCGCCGGGTTGCCAATGTTGAGCTTAAGGATGTGGATGCCGTCCTCCTCCATGCGCATGGCCTCGTCGAGTGCGGGCCCGCGCACGTCATAGGACACGTGGTCAAGCTTGCTGGACTTCTTGAATGCTCGCATTGTGCGTACCTCCTGGGTTGCGGGACCTGGCGCCAAGCTGGGCGCCTCGTTGGTGGTTATGAGCCATTCTTCCGAGACGCCGAGCGTCTCCGCCAAAAAGGACAGCATGTCCTGACGCGGCAGGGTCTTGCCGCTAAGGTATTGGCTCAGCTGGCTCTTTCCCAACTTCCTTCCTTGTTTCTCAGCGATTCGCAACAAGTCCACCTGCTTGAGGCCCTTGGCATCAAGCGCTTTTTTGAGTTGTTGCGAGAACGTCGACCTAGCCATGTTTCTCCATTAGTTCAATTTTGGTGTTTTTCAAAATTGAACTCACTCTAGCACATGTGCAGAGAAGTTCAATACTGAGTTCAATTTTTGTGGACAAGCAATGAGGACGCTCTCCTTTGCTTGCCGATTCATTGGTCCCATTGTGCGTCAGTGGGCTATACTTGGTATCCTTACGTTTACGATTAGCCATGCACAAAGGAACGGTGTCCCATGTCCAACAAGAGCACCAACGATGACAAGCCCCTCAACATCCCCTCGTTTCTTGCACGGCCTGCACGTCCCATGCGCGCCACGCCACGCGACGAGGAGGTGGATGCCGTTATGAAGTCCGTCCATGAGGCTGTGAGCTTGGACTTGGACGACATGGAGGAGCCGCCCTTGGAGGGCCTCGCAGATTCTACGGAGGAGCAGGAGGATACCCAAAGCCGTCAGGCCGCCATCCTCAACACGCCGGACGAAAGCGCCGTGCCCGAGGTTGACCCAGAGCCCGCCCCAAAGCCGGAGCCCGAACCCACCACGGAGGAGGACCTGGAGCATCTGGCACGCATCGAGCGGCACCTGTATGCCCATAGGTACGCCTGCGCGGAGCTGGAGGCCTTTGGCGAGACCATTGATCCCCCCAACGTCACCGCCGACCGTGCGGAGGCGCTCGCCGTGCTCATGGAAGAGGTCCACGAGCTGCTTGCGGACGACAAGGTGGGAAAGATGCTCGATCGCCTTTCCACGAAGTCTGACGAAATCGAGCCCATGGAAGCCGCACAGGTGCGCGTGCTTATTCGCGACCGCAACCAGCTGGTCGGCGTCCCCTCCGAGCTGCAGTCCCAACTCGTGCGGTTGCAGTCCGAATCCTATGACGTTTGGCTGCGCGCAAAGGCCCAAAACGACTGGAACTCCTTTGCGCCTTGCCTCGACAAGCTGGTCGACCTGCAGCGCAAGATCGCCCTCGCAAGAAACCCCGACGCAGACCCCTACGACACGCTCTTGGACGAGTACGAGCAAGGCGCAAACCGTGCCTTCTACAACTCGTTCTTTGCACGTGTAAAGCAGTGCGTGGTGCCGCTGCTCACCGCCATATCCAAGAGCGGCAGGTCCCTCAGCACCAGCTGCGTGGCCGGTAGGTTTGACGTTATGCGGCAGTGGGAGCTCTCGCGCGACGTGGCATATCTGGAGGGCATAAACGAGGACGCGCACTACCTCACCACCACCGAGCATCCCTTCTCGATGGCCATGACCAGCAACTATGCAATAACGGCGACCAACCTTGACCCCGACGACCTCATGGGTGGCGTCTACACCATGTTGCACGAGATCGGCCACAACATGTACGAGCAGGGCGTCAACCCCCAGTTCAACCGCACCTCGCTCAAGGGTGGCACCTCCATGGGCATGCACGAGGCCCAATCGCGCTTCTTCGAGAACTACGTGGGTCGCGACCGCGCCTTTATGGATCCTCTGCTCGACCTGCTTAAGCAGCGCTTCCGCGGACAGCTGAGCCGCGTCACGGCAAACCAGCTGTACCTGGCCGTAAACAGCGTGTCCCCGTCGCTCATACGCACGGAGGCCGACGAGCTTACCTATCCCCTGCACGTCCTGATTCGCTACGAGATCGAACAGCTTCTGTTTGACGGCAGCGCCACGGCACGCGACGTTCCGGCGCTCTGGGCCAGCCGCTACCGTCGCTACATTGGCGCCACCGTGACCAACGACACCGAGGGGGCGTTGCAAGACGTGCATTGGGCCCATGGCGCCTTTGGCTACTTCCCCACCTACGCGCTGGGCGGGGCCTATGCCGCGCAGCTCAAGGAAAAGATGATCTCGGACGGCGTTGACTGGGAGGAGTCGCTCTCTAGCGGCGACCTCGCACCCATTAGGGAGTGGCTGCGCGAGCGGGTGTGGCAGTTTGGGCGTTCCAAGGACCCCGGGCAGATAATCGAGGACGCCTGCGGCGAGAAGTTCAACCCGCGGTACTACGCCAACTACCTCACGCACAAGTACGCCACGTTGTACGGCATCAACTAACGGCAGCAGACGGTGGTCGCAGGCGATGGGGAGTGTCCCCGGGTTGTGTGAAAAAACACACGGGGCGCGCCCCCGCCCCGGCCCCCGAGGTAATGGG
>JAUMWL010000016.1:0-17786 GCA_030529665.1 Coriobacteriales bacterium | reverse complement strand
CCTTTGCTTGGCAACAAGCAAAGGGGACACTCCCCATCGCCTGCCCAGTATTGAAGGGAGCACTATGCGTGCGCTTATCCAACGCGTCGGCCAGGCCAGCGTTACGGTTGACGGGGAGCTGGTGGGCTCGTGCAACAAAGGCCTTTTGATCCTTCTGGGCGTGGGAGCAGACGACACGTCGCAAAATGCCATCCAGCTCTGGAACAAGATCTATCGCCTGCGCATCTTTGCCGACGAGGACGAGAAGACCAACCTCTCGCTCGCAGACATTGACGGGGAGGTGCTCGTGGTAAGCCAGTTTACCCTGTTCGCCGACTGCAAAAAGGGCAACAGGCCTTCGTTTACGCAGGCTGCGCCGCAAGAGAAGGGCAGGCGGCTCTATGAGGAGTTCTGCGCCTTGGCGGAGCGTGACGTACGTAACGTGGGGCGTGGGGTCTTTGGTGCCAACATGCAGGTGTCGCTCACCAACGACGGTCCGTTTACCGTATGGCTCGAGCGCTGAGCGGCACTTTGCTTTGTTTCGAAGCGTTATCGTCTCTTCACGGGTACTTCATAATGTGGCATTATTTACGAGCACGTTTCACCACGTAGAGAGGAATTCTCATGAGCATGATTGATGAGTTCAAAGAGTTTATTAACCGCGGCAACGTTATGGACATGGCCGTCGGTGTGATCATTGGTGGCGCATTCACCGGCATCGTCACCTCGCTTACCGACGACGTGATCCAGCCCATCATCCAGCTTGCAGCTGGCGGCGCACCCGATGTCTCGGGTCTCATGATTCCGGGCACCAACATCAACATCGGTGCCTTCTTTAGCGCCATCATCAACTTCCTCATCGTCGCCTTCATCGTCTTTATGATGGTAAAGGCCATGAACAAGTTCCAAGAGACCACCGCGGCCATCCTCAAGAAGGAGGCCGAGGAGGCAGAGGCTGCGGCCCCCACCTGCCCGTTCTGCCTTGAGGAAGTAAAGGAGGGCGCCACGCGCTGCCCGCACTGCGCTGGCGTGTTTGACGCACCTGCCCAGGCAAAGTAAGCTCTCTTAAACGCTTCATCTATAAGCAAGACCCCCGCGTGACTCGTGCACACGGGGGTCTTGTGGTTGGCCGTTTGGGGCTTGGCCCCTTTTCGCCATCCCGCACGTCTTGGTAAAATGACAAGCCGTGAGCCACACCACGTGACCGAGGGAGGATTCGTGTTTGATCAGCGATGGGGCGCGTTCGCTACCTACGTCAACGCATACTACGCCGTTCAGGAGGCATACGACTCGGCACGGCGCGCATGGGAACGTCCGGCACCGGGATTGCAGGAGTTCTGCCGCGACGCCAATCCGTTTTTGTGGGACGAGGAGTCCTCGGCTGAACCCGACATATACGAGGGATTCAAAGCCGCATTTTACGAGCGCTTTCCAACGCGCGAGTGCGCAGCTAGCGAAGGCCGCGAGCTCGTGAGGGAATGGCTCTCCACGCTTGAGGGAGACGCATACGGCACGTCGCTCGTCTCCTCTCTTGAGCAGGTCTCTGGCGCAGACGACTGGCGCGAGGCGTACGAACCCATAGCCAAGCAGCTAGCAGCCAGGGCCGTTCGCCTAGAGCGCACCCCCCAAGACATGCCCGAGCCATTCCAGACCCCGCTCGAGCCCGTTCGCCCCACCCAAGCAAACATCGAGGCCGTTATCGCACTGCTCGCCAAAGGTGACGAGGCGTTTGCCCAAAGCCTTCGCGAACGTCTTTCGCAAGAGGATGCATAGCCACGATGGCCAGCCTTACGGTATGGGCAAAGCAACAGATACGTCGTCTCTTTGCCATACGTCGACCCACCATGTTTGGGACTGCGAGAATCTACGAAGATTCTGACGGGGTCAATCACGTTAGAGTGCTCGACATGGGTGGAACGTACCAATCGGCCACGTATCTTGATACCCGCTGGTACTTGGTTCCCTTTCGCTACCTCATGCTGTTTGACCGGGTGTTCGAGGCGCAAATACCCATACGCAACGTATGCATGCTTGGCGGCGGTGGCTATGCATATCCCAAGCAGCTCATCGCATTGCATCCCGAGGCCCGTATTGACGTGGTGGAGATCGACCCCGCCATCACAAACATAGCCAAGGAGTTCTTCTATCTGGACAGGCTCATAGACACCTACCATCTGCAAGAGAACGGCCGCCTTGGCATCTACTCCGAAGACGCGCTCACATACCTACAACGATGCCAAGCACGAGGACGCCGCTACGATGCCATCATGAACGACTGCTTTGTGGTTGAGCAAAAGGACTCGTCGCTAGAGACGGCCGCTGCCCTAAAGACCATCCACGACTGCCTGGTACCAAACGGTCTGTACCTAATAAACGTAATCTCCGCCCTCGAGGGGGACCTGTCGTCCTCACTCACAGACCTTTTGGCGCTTGCCGCAAGTGAGTTTGGGCATGTGCATGCACTCAGTTGCGGAAAGGTAAGAAACGACGAGGTAGACAACATGGTAATCGTGGCATCGGACCTCGACCATGGAATCAGGGACGCCATCCACCTCTACGACTCGCTGAGCGACGTCTGACGGAGTCCACCCTACTTTACTGCGCGGATTCACGCATACGACTTCTGGCCACTTCCAAGGCTTCGTCTATGTCGTTGGTTTCCGAGAAGAGCGCGTATCCAATGTTACAGCGTAGCTGGACAACAACGCCGTCCACGTCCTTGACCTGTTCGACGACCGATTGAATGCGAGACACCCCTTCGATTGCCATGGCCGAATTCTCCACTTGGCGAATGGCCGCAAACTCATCGCCACCAATGCGAGCGACCACGCCATCGACACCCCAAGCCTTGGTTATTACGCGCGCCACGACCTTAATGATGCGATTGCCAAACGATCTGCCGTACACCTGGTTAAAGTTATTCAGGTCAACGATTTCGGCCACCGCGCACATAAAGTTCGGACCGCCACCCATATACGAGTCTTGGTACGACACCGCCGATGACGCCAGTCCTCGCAAGTTGGGAATGCCCGTAAGCTGATCCGTCTCCGAAAGGCGGTTGAACCCATCGAGCATGAGGCTGTCGCTTGGGCCTGTTCCTTGTACGCGATCGGTGAAGTAGCCCAGAAGCCCTATTACCCTGCCGCCTTGCCGCAGGGGTATCTTGCTCGCAAGAATGTTGCGCACCTCGCCTTGGGCAATGCAGGTACCATGTGCGTTGAGCACCGACTCACCAGCCAGCACACGAAGCTCGTTGTTCTTAAAGGGATCGGTGTCCACGTGCCAGCCCATGTCCTCGTCGGTCTTTCCCAACACGTCATTGGTAGACTCGAATGCATAGAAGTCCAAGAAGTTCTTGTTTACGCCAACGAACCTACGATCGGCATTCTTCCAAAACACGCCTGCAGGGACGAGGTCCACAAGCGTGTCCCACAAAAGAGACTTTGGGATTTCCTCTTCGTTGGACATGGCAATGTGCGCATCGCTGTTTGAGCGACGAGAGCACACGAGCACCATGCGCCGCTCATCCATCATGATGGGCACCAGCACAATGGTCATCCACGCATAGAGGCCATCTGGCATAAGTGCCCTAAACGCCTCCGCAAGGTATTCTTTGCCGCTAGTCTCCAAACGCGACTCTATGGAATCCAACTCCATGTAGCGTAGGTAACGTTCGCGATCTTGGGGATGCAGGTACCTATCTATGAACAACTGCATGACCTCAGATACCTTTGTGCCATCGGGCACCGAAGGAAAGAACGTGTTACCGCGAAATATGGTAGACGCAGCCATATCGTTTAGGCTCACCACGTTAATCTCGTCATAAACCTTATGGAGGTTGTGCAGCGCACTTTGCAAGCGATTGTCGCCAGCCATGCCAGCAAAGCGCGACATGTCCATTATGGAAACGAGGAATGCCTTTACGTTGTCGTGCGACGCAATGCGCCTCACGCGAAACACGCAGTGAAAGCCCTCCTCAATGATGTCTATGGATTCCAGATTGTTGGATAGGGTCGCGGTACGGATGGCTCCGCGCATCGCACGGCCATGCTTTGAGGAGCCTTCCGACATTTCTTGGGCAATGCTGGTCATATTGCCCATATGCAAGCCCTTGAGCACCCGCAAGAAGGCATCGTTGCTCGACACAAAATGGTATTCGTCCAAGTCCTCCTCTAGGATGGCAAGGGGAAGCATCTCGGCAAAGGTCCTCTCCTTAACGCCTGAATCCCATGGAAACTCAAACGGAGTGGCTGATAGAGAGTTGATGCTGCCCAGACGGTTGTAGTATCCGTGGAGGTCCGAATGCTCGAGCACCAGCTCGCCGTTTTGTATGCGCCTCGTATTAACGGCGGTGGGTGAGGGCTTGCCAATAAGGTACCCTTGCACAAGCTCGCAACCTATGTCACGCAGGAAGTCAAACTGCGCGGGCGTCTCCACGCCCTCGATGAGCGTCTGCATGCCCAGCTGCTTTGCCATGTTTACCATGGAGGCAATGATGACGCGCGACTTGGGACGATGCTCAAACTCGCGCAAGAAGGCCATGTCGATCTTTACAACATCAAAGACAAAGTCCTTAAGGGTGTTGAGCGACGAGTAGCCACTGCCAAAGTCGTCGAGCCAAACCTGATAGCCCGCTTTCCTAAACCGCTCTATCTGCCGATTTAGAAGAGCGGAGTTTTCGTTGAGCGCACTCTCGGTTATCTCCACGTGAATCATCTGGCGAGGAACGTCAAACTCGTGACTTGCAGCCTCCACCATCTCGAATGGATCGCACAGCTCAAAATCCAGCCTCGAAAGGTTTACCGATATGGGTATGCGCCATGCATATGCATTCTTTAGCTGGGCCCACTCCTCGCACGCCTTGCGAACCACAAAGGCATCCAGCTTGTGAATAAGATGCGATTCCTCCAACACCGACACAAACACGCCAGGAGAGAGGAACCCGTACTTTGGATCGTCCCAACGGGCCAGTGCCTCAAACTCGCACACCTCTCCCGTGAGAGAGCGCACGATAGGCTGGTAGTAAACCTCGATCCATTCGTTCTGCACGGCCTGATCGATATGACTCACAATGTACTTCTTGCGCTCTACGTACCAGTTGAGGTTCTCGTCGTACCATCTAAAAGTGGTATCGTACCTACCCGAGATGCTGTCGCAGGCGAGCTTTGCCCTATCGCACGCTACGCCTATGTCAATCGTCTCGGCGTCGATGGCAAAGATTCCCGCCTTTAGCTCCACCCTGGCATGACGGCTAAAGGCGACGAGTTGATCTCGCGCCTCCATAATGGCTTCCTCGGGGTGAAGGCTCTCGCAAACAAGCAAAAAATGATCGCCGGAGAACCTTGACAACAGAAATCCGGGAAACGCAAACTGGATGGCCAGCGACATGAGGACGAGGAGCTTGTCGCCCTCCTCGAATCCATAGCGCTCGTTAAAGCCGCTGAAATTCTCGAGGTTGAAATAGATGAGGTAGGCCCGATGGCCAAAGAGATGCGCCCTCTTTACATACGCTCCCGCATGATGCCTGAAATACATCATTGTGGGGAGGTCTGTTAGCTCGTCGAACTCAATGTGGCTCGGTGAGGACAGCGGCATCTCGTCTCATTTCGCTTCATAGATGTCGTGGACGCCTATACAGCATGCCACAATGCGCGGCGTTTGCGTCTGGCTATATTCTACGTACAAAAAACACCACAATACATAATGCGATACCGCTTTGCTGGTCTTGCGTTTTGTAGGCTGGAACGTCCTTCTTCGCAAACGGTGTTTCGCATGGCACACCGTTTGCGAAGAAGGGTGTGCCATCGTCTACAATAAGGGTCACAACGACTTTTGGAGGCAACATGTACATTCGCAGGGCAACGCAGAGCGACATCCCCCACATTGGCAAGCTGTTGGACCAAGTCCTTGCGGTCCATCACGAAGGCAGGCCCGACCTGTTTCGTGCCAACGCGCGCAAGTACAACGACGACGAGCTCGCACAGATTCTGCAAGACGACTCACGGCCCATATTTGTGGCGGTAGAGCACGTGGGCGATACCGAGACTGTTCTTGGCTACGCGTTCTGCATCCACCAGCAGCACGTGGGCGACAACATTCTAACTGACGTGCGCACGCTGTACATTGACGACCTCTGCGTAGACCAAGACGCACGTGGAAGGCACGTTGGCTCCCAACTCTACGATTACGTGCTCGAATACGCCCGCAACAGCGGATGCTACAACGTAACGCTCAACGTATGGGCCTGCAACGACGGAGCTATGCAATTTTATGAGCGCCTTGGCCTTAAGCCGCAAAAGATTGGCATGGAGGCCATCCTGTAGTACGAAAGGGGCATGGATATGTCCAAAAAGCATAGCGCAAAGCACCAGGCCACCACGCCCGCACCGCGCGTTTCGACCATCGCGCTCGCCATTCTTGTGGTAGCCCTGATTGCTTTGGACGCAAGCCTCGGTTTGAGCATATTTCATGCTCAGTCAAAAGCTGGCGCCACAAAACAAGCGACCACGTCCGAGAATCCCCTGTCTGCTCAAACCAATCCAAGAAGCGACAAAGCCAACGCAATCAGCAATAAGAGCGCAGCAAAGACGACGGCCGAGCAGACCGATGCTTCTATTCCCGAGTCCAATGAGCCGCCTGATTCGCAATCGGAGGAGAGAACAAAAGCAGGGCAAGAGACTGAGCCAGAACCCGAGCCGGAACCTGTAAAGGTGGAGCCCGCCTCCATTGAGGTCATGATGATTGGAGACGTGCTCATGCATGACGAGCTCGTTGACAGTGGATACCGAGGAGACGGTTCGTACGACTTTGGCTTTCTGTTTGACCACATCACAGACTATATTGGTGCCGCCGACCTGCGCATGCTAAACCAAGAGTCGGTGATGGGCGAGCCCGAGCGCGGGTATCATTTGGTGGTGGGCGAGGTGGGCCCCATTATGAACACCCCCACCGCGCTTGCCGATACAGAGGCTACCTATGGCTTCAACCTCATCCTCAACGCCCACAACCACGTTTTGGATCTTGGCTACAGCGGCCTTGCCTACGAGATGGACTACTGGAAGGCAGCCTACCCGCAGATTCCTGTAATAGGCGTAAACAACCCGCACGCGACGGCAGACGACTCCTCGCAGGACTACGTGAACAACGTGTATGTGTACGAGCACGATGGCCTTAAGGTTGGGGTCCTCAACTACACTTGGTGGACCAACGACCTCTTTGACAACGAGTCGTCTCATCAATACGTTTCGTACCTTAGCGCGGAAAAGGTACGCTCCGACGTGGAGAAAGCCCGCGCAGCAGGCGCGGAGATGCTCATTGCCTGCCCCCACTGGGGCGTTCAGTATGATACCGAACCTTCTGAGGAGGAGCTTACCTACGCACGCCTCTTTTGTGACCTAGGTGTGGACGTGATCTTTGGCAACCATCCACACATCCTGCAGCCCGTGGAGGTGCTCACCAACGACGAGGGCCACCGTACCGTATGCTTCTATTCCATGGGCAACTTTGTGGCCGCTGGCGGAATGGAGACCAACACCCTTATGGGTGGAGTCGCACGTGCCACCCTACAGCGGCATGAGGACGGAACATACGGGGTAAGCGCCGCGAGCCTTGTGCCCACCGTCATCTGCTACACGGTGGGACCCCACATGAGCGCCTATCCCCTTAGCGAGTGGACGTATGAGCTAGCCGCCGAGAGCTATCGCTCCGCCCTCACGCCCGACTACGCCTACGCATTCCTTCGCGACCTGCTCGGCTCCGGCTTCAACGAAGCGACCGGCATCTACACGGTCGAGCTGTGACAGCGGACGCGGGCGGCGGGTATTGGGCCTGTCCCCAAAAGAAAATAGGACCGAGCAATGGGGATACTCCCCTTTGCTCGGTCCTCATTCAGGTTTGACGCTCTTCTAGGGACAAAGACACCCGTCCCGTATCCTGTCCTTATATGAACATACCTACGATAAAGGCGCACAGGCCGCCAAGGATCATGGTTGCGGGCAACGTGGTAAACCACGCCTTTACGATACTTCCCGCAACGCCCCACCGAACTTTCTTTGCTCCCTTAGCACTACCGGCACCCATAATTGCGGTCGTTACGACCTGTGTGGTGCTTACCGGAGCACCAAAGGCCGTCATGGTCTCGATGGCAATGGCAGAGCTGGTCTCGGAAACGAACCCGACCACCGGTTCGAGCTTGGTCACGCCGCCACCTACGGTCTTCATGATGCGCTGACCACCAATCGAGGTTCCCAACGCCATGGTGGCTGCGCAGAAGAGCTTTACCCACAGAGGCACGCCAGAACCGGCGGCAAGCTCGCCGCTGCCAATGAGCGCCAAGGTAATGATGCCCATCGTCTTTTGCGCATCGTTGTTGCCGTGGCTGTATGCCATAAACATGGAGCTCGCAATCTGCGCCTTGTGGAACAGGCCGTTGGCCTTGTTGGGCTTCCAATTGGCAAATAGCTCAAAGACCAGCTTCATAAAGAGATAACCCAACAAGAGACCAATCACGGGAGACGTAAACAGCGGGATGACGACCTTCCACAGAACGCCTTCCCATATGATGTGCTGAATCCCACCCGAAAACACAATGGTGGCACCAATCAGGCTTCCAATGAGTGCATGCGAGGAGCTGCTGGGGATGCCCAGCCACCAGGTAAACAAGTCCCAAATGATGGCGCCAAGCAATGCCGCCAGAATAACGTAGAGCTCAAGCTGAACGTCCACCAAGCCATGGGCAATGGTCATGGCCACCTTCTCGCTCATAAGCGCGCCGACGAAGTTCATAAACGCGCTCATAAGGATGGCGACACGCGGAGGCAAGGCACGCGTGTACACCGTCGTGGCGATGGCATTTGCCGTGTCGTGGAATCCATTGATGAATTCGAAGGTAAACGCCGCAACGAGGACGGCGATAAGGAGTGTGCTAAGCATTTTTCATTACCACGCCTTGTATGATGTCGCACGCATGCTCGCAGGCGTTGAGGGCGAGCTCCATGCGGTCAAAGATGCGCGACCACTTCATGATCTCTAGCGTGGGCACGTCCTCACGGAAGAGGTCTGCCAAGGCGTTCTTGTACACCGCGTCGCCCTCGTCCTCAATAACGTCCACGCCCAACGCAAGCTCCATAACACTGGGGTCCTTCTTAAAGTTGCTCAGGCGGTCGAGAATCTTTGCGAGCTCGGCAATGGCACGGACGGTTATTTGGGCCAGCTTGGTGGCCTCGGGACGCATCTGCTCCACGGCAAACAGGTCCATACGACTCGCAGCCGCCTCCATGTAGTCCACCACGTCGTCAATGCGCTTGGTCAGAGCACTTATGTCCTCTCGATCAAATGGGGTAATAAAGGAGTTGCCCAGCTCAAGAAAGATCTTTCGCGCCTGGTCGTCGCACACGGTCTCATAGTCCTTCATGCTGGGGATTATGGCCTTGGACTCAGGAAACTCCGAGAAGATCCTGAGGTATACCTCGCCAGCCGTGACGAGCTTCTCGCCGTACTCCCTAAAGAGACGGTAGAACACGTCTTCCTTGCGCTTTACTCTGCTCTTCATACATATCACCTTTTCTGTGGGGCATATGCATCCATAGGGACAAGTGCAAGGGTATTATACGAGAACCCCGCACGCCTGTTGCACATGCACGGACCCATGCAGGTCTCCAACGGTACAGAAAGGCGGCAAACGGCAAGCTTGTGTGAAGAAGTTGTATAACTGGGACAACGGGGACGGGGACGTTTGTCCTCGATAGATAGGACAAACGTCCCCGTCCCCGCTGCTCCACGCCGTCAGTTGTTCTGCGCCTTGTCCACGAGCTCTAGGAACTCCACGCGCGTTTCCTCTGCGGGCTGACCCACCAACTCACGCACGGAGTCGAAGGACGAGGAGCCCTTGTGCTCGGAATCGCGCAGCAGCATGCCGAACTCGGTTACGGCTGCGGCAAAGCGCCAGTCGTCACCCGGATTCACAGACCAATCGTCCTGGGTCACCACGCGCTCCTGCTCCTGCACGTCGTCGCCACTGATGGGCTTATAGCGCAGCTTTGCGGTAAGCAACTCGTTCGCGTCCCTCTGCTCAGTCTGCTCTGCGCCGTACTTGAGCTCTGGCACAGAGATCTCCATGGCGGAGTCTGTGCGCACGATCTCGTATGCCACGGTAAACTGGCTCTCGGGACCCACCTCACCGGCGTCCTTCTCGTCATTCTTGAAGTCCTCGGCTGCCATGGTACGGTTCTCGTACCCAATGAGGCGATACCCCTTTATTGCGGCGGGATTAAACTCCACCTGCACCTTTACGTCGTTGGCAAAGGGGATGAGGTTAGCGGTGAGTCGCTCGCCAAACACGCGCTTTGCCTCAGCCTCGCAGTCGATGTAGTGATACGAGCCGTTGCCATGGTCGGCCAAGGTCTCCATCTTGTTGTCCTTGTAGTTGCCGGCGCCAAAGCCCAGCACCGAGAGATACACGCCGCTCTGGCGCTTTTGGTCCACAAAGTCGTGCAGGTCGCTCTCGCTGGTCATGCCCACATTGAGGTCACCGTCGGAGGCCATTACGATGCGGTTGACGCCGCCTTCAATAAAGTTGTCCTCGGCAATCTTGTAGGCCATGCGAAGGCCCGCCTCGCCATTGGTGGAGCCGTTTGCGTCCAGGCCACGAATCGCGCGCATGATCTCGCGATGGTTCGCGCCGCTCTCGCCCTCAAGCACGACCTCCTCCTCGCCGGAGTAGGTGACGATTGACACGCGGTCGTTTTGGTCCAAGTCCTCAACTAGCTCGGCGAAGGCGCTCTGCAGGAGCGGAAGCTTGTCGGGATTGTCCATGGAACCCGAAACGTCAATAAGAAACACCAGGTTGGAGCCCTTCTCTTTGACTTCGGCGCTCTCATGCGGCGTCGCAAACCCCAGCACCAAAAGCTCGGTGTCCTTGTTCCACGGGCATGCTCCCACGCGTGCCGTAACGGCAAAGCCTTCCTGGCCATCCGGCACTTCGTAGTCGTAGTTGAAGTAGTTGAGCATCTCCTCTATGCGCACGGCACCCGTAGGGATTACGTTGTACTCGTATGAGTAGTAGTCATCCGTCCAGTACGGATCTTCTTCTTTAAGCTCCTCGATCCGTTTCTTGTCCTCGGCGGTCTGCAGCTTGTAGCCATTAAACAGCATGCGCCGCAGGTTGGCATAGCTTGCCGTGTCCACGTCCGCCGAAACCGTGGAGAGGGGGCTCGACACGGTGGACACAAAACCAGACTCCTCCACCGAGTCGTATTCCTCGGTGTTGAACTCGGGTATGTCGTATCCCATGACCATGCTGTTTGCGGTCATGTCGTCCACCTCATACGCCTCGGTCTCCACGCTCACGTTTTTGCTCGGTGCGACCTCAGTCTTGGCGGTATCGGTCTTGGTAGCTTGTGTGCCCTCATCAAATGGCGCAGGTGAAAGGCCGCAAGCGGCAAGCCCCAATACCAACGCCGATGTCACGCAGACGATGATTACGCTTGTTTTCTTAATGAGCATATGAATCCCCTCCTTGGTCACTCATACCTAAGATACGAGCGAGCGAATCGTTTTGTCGCGACTTTTTTGCCAGTGGACAAGCGGTGGGGATACTCCCCTTTGCTTGCATGCTACACTGAGGCCAACAACAGCGAAGGGAACACGATATGGCACGCACGGTGAGCATAGGCAAGCAGCAGTTCGACGAGATGCGCGAGGGCGCGCACTCATCCACGTGCAGGATCCTGTCATGATAGACGTAACGCTCATAGGAACGTCATCCCTCGTCCCACTCCCCCACAGGGCGCTCACGGCAGCACTTCTCACCTGCGCGGGGCACTCCATCCTCATGGACTGCGGCGAGGGAACGCAGTCTGCGGCGCGTGCGGCAAGCGTCAGCCTCATGAAGACGGACCTCATCGCCCTCACCCACTATCATGGCGACCACATCTTTGGCATACCGGGCCTCCTTCAAACCATGCACGTCATGGGCAGAGCGGAACCTCTCTACCTCACCGGACCCGAAGGACTCACGGAGGCGATGGCTCCCATCCTCAAGCTTGCTGGTCCCACCACATATCCCATCGAACTCCTTGAGCTCCTGCCCGAAGGGCTGCGCCTCGCAGACCTCGCCTCCGGATGGCCGCATGAGGCACGCCTTCGCGCGTTCGCGACCACCTTCCCAACGCCACCGCGATCTTTAGCGCCGCCACCTGCGGCTACGACGGCCTTTCCACGACCCTGCGATTCTCCGATGAGTAGGCGAAAGGGGGAGCGGGGCAAGCACGATTCTCTAAAGGCGATGGGGAGTATCCCCTTTGCTCGACCACCAGCAACGAGGCTATTGCGCATGCTTATTTTACGAATCTGCTAACTTGCTATAATTGTTCATTTTGCTAAATTGATACTCGTATCAATTACGCAGCAAGGGAGATAAGCAGTGAAAGCGCGAAACCTGTTCTCACCAGCGTTTGGGGGATTGCCGCAGGTCTTCTTTGGAAGGAAAGACGAGCTTGCGTTTGCTCAAACCGCATTGGATAACGAAAATAGTCCCTATAGGGCCTTTTTCATAACGGGCAATAGAGGTTGTGGGAAGACCACGCTGCTAGAAAAGGTTTCGCAGCTCGCATCAGAACGCGGATGGGCCACCATCGATGTCCACTCCGCCCATGCGACCCAAGCAATTCTTGAGGCATTAGCAGGAGGAACGCAAAAGACCGTGGAGAAGACCGCTACCCCAAGCGCGTTGGGCGTATCAATAGGGGGAGTATCATCGTCTACCACTACGGCGTATTCCCAAGCGAGCTTGGGATCGTTACTTGTAGAAAAGTGCCAATCGCTTAGGAGTCGCAAGGGGATATTCATTAGCGTTGATGAAATCCAAAAGGTCCCGGCTCAGGACGCGGAAGACCTTTGTGCGGCAGTTCAGCTTGCGCGGCGGAAGGGACTCCCCATCATGCTCGTTCTTGCGGGGCTTCCCGGCTCGAAGGAGGTGGTTGCTTCGTATCCCGGCTGCACGTTCATGCAGCGCGCGTATGACATGAAGATTGGCTGCATGGAAGTTGACGAGACCATCGACGCATTTAGGAACGTGTTTGCTAGGACCCCGGAGTATCGTGTTGACGATGATGCGATTTGGGAGGCGGGCCTCTACAGCCAGGGATACCCCTATCTCATGCAGTTGCTTGGGTATTATGCAGTTGAGCGGGCAGCACAGAGGATGGTGGGTGGTAGGGCGGTTATCAGCGTGGAACATGTGCGCGAGATCGAGCCGCTGGCACTTGAGGCGTATCGTGAAAACGTGCTGGTCCCTATTCTAGACGCACTTCCCACTAGCCTGTCGGACTACCTAAGGGCCATGTGCGAAGTGGAGCACAAACAAGGCATCATAAGTACTGGCGCAGTGGCATCCCATATGGGCAAAACACCGGCTCAAGTGAGTAGCTACCGCAAACGCCTCATCGAGCGTAGACTCATCGAGGCGGAGGGAAGGGGCCGAGTGCTCTTCCTTTTGCCCCACGTGAGGGAATACTACGAGGGGCAGGTGGCAACACTCGAGAAGAAGGACCCGCGCCAGCAGTGGAATAGATACAGGAGCGGAAGGTAGCTTAGCCTCCTTCTGGGCTACGCGCGCCTGCCGCAGCACTTCTTGTACTTCTTGCCGCTGCCGCAGGGGCAGGGATCGTTGCGACCCACCTTGGCAGGCTTTGGAACCGGCTGTGGTTGTGCATCCACATATGGCACCACGTGCGCGTCGCTTTCGTATTCTTCCATCATCTGGTCGTATTCCGACCACAGCGTGCCATCCGGCTCCAGCCGCATGCGTAGCACCTCGTAGAGGTCGCGCGGGAACGTGCGGTCAAACTCGCGCGCAAACGCAAGTCGCACTTGGTTGTATGAGGGGTCCTTTCTTGCGATGTTGAACAACTCCATGTCGTAATCCACGACCCAGTCGTACACGGAGCGAGCAGCCCCGAGCTTGTTGTCAAACGTATTGAGGTCCAGCACACGCCACGCACGTGCGAGCACGAGAACAAGCGCCCACGCCTGGCCCCAAACCTCAACGATTCTATACAGATCACGCTGTGGCTTCTCGTACTCCGCATACCCCTCTTCTATGAGGCTATCCAGCAACTCCGCACTAGCCCAATCGGGGTACCACCTGCGACACAGCTCCACAAGCGCAATGATTGCCAAGTCCTCATCCGATTCATCGAGCCGAACACCCGACTGATAAACCAGCTCCCCGTACACCTCTACAACCGATGTGTGCTTGGGCACCACCTCGTCCAGCACCTCCCTCTTGGGCATGATGCCGTTCTCCGCAAGCAGGTGGACAAGCTCGTCCGTGGGCACCGTAGCCATATCCTCCGGTCGCAGTGAGACCGACGGTGCCAGGTACATGCCAAGCTCCAGCATGCGCCGCGCATGCTTTTCTAGCAAGGCATCGAGGACCGGTATGGGCGATTCGTCGTGACACATGGAAGATGCTCCTTATCGCTGTTCTTGTTTGCGTATTGGCGGATTGGGGTCTGGCCCTAATCCGCCACTTTTGCGGGCGCGGCCTCGTACCAGGTCTCATCACCCTCATAGCGTACGTAACGCTGGTCCACGACCCAGCAGGGGACCTCTTGCGTGCCTTCCTCGTTGGTCGCCACCGCCTCCTCCGCCCTATCCTCGTCCACCGCATGCGATGCGACGTCGCCAACCCTCAACGTAAGGCTGGGCGACACGACCACCAACGGGTACTCGTGCGCAAGAGAGAGGTCTTCATAGGAATCGGCCTCCTCCATTTCCATAACCAAGCGTTCCTCACTCGCAAGGCCCTTGCTGTCAGCTGATGCGGCATCGCGATTGTGGCTCACTCCAAGAAGCGCAACCACAGCCAAGCAAGCTGCGGCAGGAAGCGTTATGAGCCAAAGGATGCGGCCACGTCTCGTTTGCTTGCGAGCTTCCCCTTTCCCAACGCTGCCATTATGAGCACGCAATGCCTCCAGCACGCGCATTTGAGCGTCCTCGCTTGGGGAGAGCGCATCATAAGCGTCGTACACGCGTTGCGCAAGCTCATCGTCACCCATGGCATCTCCTCTCATGACAACCCGCCTCCAAGCTTCTTGCGCAGCAGCTCACGCGCCTCGCGCAGTCGGTTGCGCACCGTAGAACCCGGTATGCCCAGCATCTTGCCGATCTCTTTGGTCTTGTATCCCTCATAGTAATGCAGATAGACGCAGTCCTTGTACTTGATTGGCAGGCTCATCACGGCATCTATTGTCTCGTCCACTTGATCGCTTGCGCCCATGCGCGAGGTCTCGTACTCGGGCAGCGCAAAAACCCTTGTGTTTCCCGCGCTCTTTAGGAGGTCCTTGCAATGGTTGGACGCACACACCAGCAGCCATGCACGCTCATGGTCTTCGCTCTCAAACTCGCGCGGATTGTCAAGCAGCTTAAGAAACACCGTTTGGGTGGCATCCTCCGCATCCGCCGAAGAGCCAAGATAGGAGTAGCACAGCCGATACACAGCAGCAAAGTGACGTCTGAAGAGCGCCTCTATGTCCGTCGTTGCTGACAGATTCACCAACCTCCTACACCGCACAATGCGCGAGACGGGCAACCTCGTTCCAAGGCACCGTATACCCCGCACCATGACTGCAAAAGACCGAGTGGGGCGTATTGGCCACATCCGCTTCGGCATCGTAGGCGGCAGCCTCTATGACCTGGGTTGCGTTTTGGCAGGCATCGTATTCCAAGAACTCCAGCGAGAGCGCCCCTTGTCCGCGAGTGTAGGCACGCACCTCAAGGGCATAGTCACGAATCTGCGATACGGCGACCTTGCCTTCCAGGGAAACGCCGGACGCGCTTGCGCATGGAATGCCAAACACGGCGCTCATTCGCTGCAGGTCCGCCATGGCCCTGCCCACCTTGTCCTCGGGAACTTCGAGCTCAAAGTGGTACCACGGCTCCAAAAGAACGCTTTGGGCTTGCATGAGACCTTGTCTGATGGCCCTGTAGGTAGCCTGCCTAAAGTCACCGCCCACCGTATGCTTGGGATGGGCACGACCAGCAACCAACGTAATGCGCACGTCGGTGATAGGCGCGCCAATCAGCACGCCCCTGTGCTCCCGTTCCATAACATGGGTCTGAATCAGACGTTGCCAATTTCGCGCAAGCTCGTCTTCGCTACACGTCGTGGCAAACGTCACGCCCGTTCCGCGCGCCATGGGCTCTATGAGCACATGCACCTCGGCGTAGTGACGCAAGGGCTCAAAGTGCCCAATTCCCCTAACGGGAGCCGCTATCGTTTCTTTGTACAGCACGGACCCGGCGTCAAACGACACCCGTATGCTGTATCTCTCGTCCAAGGTCTGCTGAATAACCTCCTGCTGGATGGCCCCCATAAGACGAACGCGAACTTCCTTGGTCTCCTCGAGCCAATACGCCCCCAGCAGGGGGTCCTCGTCCGCCAAGTCCAGGAGCGCCTTTAGAACGGTGTGCTCATCGCATCCATCGGGAATGACGCGATAGTCAAGAACGGGCATGAGGGCAGGACGAGTGGTGGTCTTCTCCGTGCCTAAGCCACTGCCAGGCATTGTGCGACAGAGTCCCGTTACGGCGCACACCCGTCCCGCAGGCATCTCGCTTGCAATGCTAAACTGGCTTCCGTCATACACGCGGAGCTGGTCGGCCTTCTCTTCCCAAAGACCACCACCTCCAACGGATACGCCACTTATGAGCTGTTTGGCACGCAGAACGCCTCCGGTAACTTTGAGCCATGTTATGCGTTCCCCCGAGGACCCGTGACTCACCTTGTAAACGCGGGCGCCAAATTCCTCGGGCCAGCTTTTTTGCAAGACGATGTCTGCCAAGGCATCCAAGAACTCCGACGTTCCCTCCATCTTAAGCGCAGATCCAAAGAAGCACGGAAACACCTTGCGCTCAATTACGAGCCTCCTGAGCGTGGCACGACTGAGCTCGCCCTCTTGCAGATACTCGTCCAAGGCGAGCTCGTCAACAAGGGCGGCAGCCTCTTGCCCGTTGGGGTCAAGAAGGGACCAGTAGTCAAGGCAGCTCGCATCCAGCTTGTTTTGCAGCTGGAGAAGGACGGTCTGAGGGTCGCAACCAGCCAAGTCCATCTTGTTTACGAACACCAACATGGGAACCCCGTATCGCGCAAGGAGGCGCCAGAGCGTCTTGGTATGGCCCTGCACGCCCTCGTGCGCACCTATAACCAATACGGCATAATCGAGTATTTGCAGCGTGCGCTCAGCCTCGGCACAAAAGTCGACATGGCCCGGCGTGTCAATAAGGGTGAGTTCCGTGGGACCACACGAAAGCCTCGCCTGCTTTGAGAAGATGGTGATGCCGCGCCTTCGCTCCATCTGCTCAAAATCCAAATGCGAGTTGCCATGGTCGACCCTTCCCTGAACCCTAATGGCACCCGATTCATACAAAAGGGCCTCGGCAAGCGTTGTCTTGCCGGCATCCACATGCGCCAAGAGCCCAACAACGGCATGTGTTGTCATAGCACCCCCATTTATTACTGCAAACGCAAGAACCGCCGGCGCGCGTGGGCGCTAGCGGTCCCTAGAAGAGTTGTGTTAGTCGTCGGAGCCTGAGTCTGAGGAACCCGATGAGTCCACCGTGGTGTCTCCCGAGGATTGGTCTGCGCCGGAGTCAGATCCACCAGATTCGCCAGAGCTGCCACCAGCGCTCTCGCCACCGGCGTCACCAGACCCGCCGTCGCTCGGGGTCTCGCCGCCGCTTCCACCGCCGCTGCCGCTGTCGCCACCGCTGCCACCGCCGTCGCTCGGGGACTCGCCGCCGCTTCC
>JAUMWL010000099.1 GCA_030529665.1 Coriobacteriales bacterium | reverse complement strand
GAGCTGTGTGGGTCGTCCACCGAGTGGTGTGCTGTCTTTGCGAGCTGTGTGGCCATCCGACCCACACGGGTCGAAAAGACAGCCCGGTTGGCGCCAAATCACCCACACAGCTCGCGATCACAGCACGCTCGCGGACGCCCGAGCCACACAGCTCGCGATCACAGCACGCTCGCAAGTCCACGCCATGGGGCCGCCGGACGCGAGCTACGCGCGCCGCTTGCGCACCGTATCGGAGATGTCTCGCAGCTCCTGCGGGCTGAGCTCGTCCAAGTGCTCGAGCTTGTCCAAAAACTCCGCGAGGGACCCCTCAAACTGCCGCTGGCGAGACTCGTTGAAGTAGTCGACGACCACGGCCGTAATGATGGCCGTGGTAAGCACAGCACACAGAGAGCAAACCATGGACGCCAAACGTCCCACCAGCGTGATGGCGGTGAAGTCTCCCAGGCCAACGGTAAGGGAGACCGCCCACAAAAACCAAAGGGCGTCTGCGTACGTGTTGATGCCCGGTTCCATTACAAGAACCACGGCCGCGCAGACAAAGTACACCACAAGAAAGGTTGCGACAACCTTGTTTGCGCCGGAGCGCTTGAGGACGATTCTGAGCAGGCGTAGCTTACGCATGGGTATTCTCGCTTTCAATGGAATACGGGCCGGGACCATGCGGGCCGGGGGCGTACGGGCCGGAGGCCGACCCCGTTGCACGTAGGGTGCGCCTCTGGTACAGCTCTTCGTCCTGGAACCCCAAGCTCCTATAGTACTGACGCGTGCCCACCGAGCTTATAACGTTTATGGCATCATATCCTGCCGACTCAGCACGCGAGCAGGCCTCCTCGACCAGCCGACGTCCCAAGCCCGCGTGCTGCGCCGCACCTTCCTGCGACGCATGGATTCTAGCAACGCGCCCATACACGTGCACTTCTCGAATCATGGCCTCGGTGCCCACATGCGGCAAAGACAGACGCAGGAATCCGGCAATGCTGTCCTGCGGGGTTATCCACTGCAAAAAGAGCTCGTCGCTTGTGGTGGTGGCGTAGCGCACGCAGTCCATGCGCAGCTGCGAGAGGTCCACGTCCGCAGTGGCAACCTCGCGATGGCGAATCTCGCGCGAAGTCCCGCCCGACTTGGCCACCCTGTCCTCAACCATCTGGCGCAGGTTGGTCTTTTTGTTGCCCGCAACAATGTCGGTGGTGGATATGTCGCGAATCATCCTAGAAATCCGCACGTAAGCAGGGGTAACGAGCACGTCGTCCACCAAAAGGCCCATAAGCTCCTCCTCGGTGTAGGGCCTCCACAGCCCCTGCTCGTAGCACTGCCCCAAACGCGAGCTCTGCACCAAGCAGCACGGATAGAGCTTTACCTCGTCGGGCAAAAACCGCGGGTCGCTCACAAGGCGCTGGTAGTCGCTGCGGTCCCTCTGGACCGACGACCCCAGCAGGTTGGCCATAAAGTGTATTTGGATCTTAAACCCAAATTGCCGCAACACCGCAAACGCGCGCTCAATCTGCGCGATGGTCACGTTGCGCTTGTTGGCAACAAGAACGTCCTGGTTGAGGCTCTGAATGCCCATTTGAACCTTGGTACATCCCATAAGCCGCATGTCGCGCGCGGATTGGGTGGTAATGAGGTCGGGTCGGGTCTCTATGCACAAGCCCACGACCCTGTGGGCAGCCGTCTCGTTTGCCTTGTGCTGTGCGCGCAGGTCCTCAAACGTGGCCGTTTGCCAGGCGGTAGCGAGCCGCCAAGACTCGCGGGCATTGAGCTGGGCGATTGCCTGGTTGTAGGTGCAGGTTCCGGCATCCACCGCGCTCTGGAGGTCATGCGTGGCCTGTTGCAGCTCGTCCACGTTGTACGTAAATCCACACGCTTGGTAGCGGCGGTCGCGGCTCTCGGGTCCGTCAAATGCGGAGGAGGCAGAGCCGTCGCCCACGCGCCTCGCGCCAAACTCGTTGAGCGCGCGGAACAGCTCGGTTACGAACCACAGCCTATACTCCTGCGGGTAGTCGTTCCACGTGCCGCCCAACACAATGAGCTCGATCTTGTCAATAACGTGGCCCATCTCGCTAAGCGCCACCAAGCGCGACCGAACCTGCAGGTAGGGGTCAAAGTAGTTTCGCTCGGCACGCTGGCACGCAGGCTCGTTTGCCAGGTAGCTCTTGGGCATGCGCACGTCGTTGGGACAATACAGGCAGTCGCTTGAGCAGGGCCAAGGCTTGGTGATAACCGTAATGGTGGCGACTCCCGAGGCCGTGCGACGCGGCTTCATCTTTAGCAGGCGCAGCAGGGCCTCCTCCGTGGCCGGGTCTATGTTCCACGATTCCCACCGCTTGGGATCGCGCGCCTTTACGCCCAGGTAGAACGGCAGCAGCCTACGCTTTGCCACGCGACGCATGCCGTCATGCGCGGCACGATTGTGCCTGCGCACGAGCTTCTCCAGCCATGCGGCGTCCAGCGTGCGGTTGCCCGCGCGAATTGCCTCAACTATTTCCAAAAGCGCCTTTTCCATGATGAGCCATTATACTTGACCGCATGGACATAAACACCGCTCGTCGCCTAAGCGACCTAACAACCGATTTCTACCGCACCGTTAGCGCGTCCTTCTCGGCCACACGGCAGGCGCCGTGGCAGGGCTGGCAGCGCGTTGCGCAGCTGGCATGGCCAGATTCCAAGTCGGCAAAGCCGGAACGCGAAGCCGCGGGACCCAAGCCCCTTGGCGCACAAACCGTGCTGGACCTCGCCTGTGGTAATCTTCGCTTTGCTCGCTTTGCGCTTGAGCGCTGCCCCAGCGCGCAGATCTGGGCCGTTGACAATTGCGACGAGCTGGCGGTGCCTGCCAACAACATTTGCTACCAGCACCTTGACATTGCCAACACGCTCTTGCACGAGCAAGACCTCTGCCAAGCCATCGACACGCCGCCATGCGACCTGTGCGTGTGCTTTGGGTTTATGCACCACGTGCCGCTGCCCCAGCATCGCGCGCATGTGCTGCGGGCGCTGGCGCTTCATGCCGCGCCAAGAGGACTTATTGCCGTATCGTTTTGGCAGTTTGAGCGCGACGCCCGCATAATGGCCAAGGCTCAGCCGCTGCCGGACGCGGGTGACTACGTGCTGGGATGGCAGAATCGCACCGACGTGCAGCGATATTGTCACAGCTTTTGCGAGGATGAGCTGGATGCCCTTGTGCAGTCGGTTGCGCCGCTCGCAACGGAGGTGGACCGCTTTAGTGCCGACGGAAGGTCTGGCGACCTCAATCGCTACGTGGTGCTTCGCCGCACGTCCGTGTGAGCAGAAAGGGGTTACCCCTTTTTGCTCACTTTTTGCTTACGATTTGCGCACGAGCGTGAGGGGGCTGCGCAGTCCAAGGCCACGCGACACGTTTACCGAGAGACCCCAGCTCACCATGGCAATCTTGCGGTCCAGCGAGATCATGACCGAGTGGCCAACGCTCGAGCCCTTGTAGAGCACGTCAAAGTGATTGGGGAACACAAACCCGTCCTTTGCGCGCAGGGCCAGAATGTAGTGATACGTGGACCCGGGTATGGGCTCTCGCGGCTCGTCGCTAATGATGACGTCCGTACCATCCGACCATTGCTCAAACAGAATCTCGATCTGCTCGTCTTGGTCTTCCTTGCGGCCAATGCGAGCGGTAAACTCCACGGGCTTGCGAGCGTCGAGCTTTGCCTGCACGTTGTCGATCCGCACTTTGGAGACGGGCCTCTCGGTTAGGAGAAGCTCCTCCTCTGCGCTCTCGCCGTACTCGTACTCCTCGTACTCGTCGTCCGTCTCTTGGGCGTCGTCTGAATAAGACTCCTGCTCGTCTGCGGCGGAGTCTTCTTCCTGCTGGTCCGCCTGACCATCGGTTGTCTCCTCAGCCGTATCCCCGTTTGACGCGGCCTCGCTCTCCGGCGCCTCGTGCACCTCGTCGTCGGTGAGCATCTCGCCTTCGACGTCTATCTCGCACGACTCATGTATTACCAGCTCGCCGGCGCCACGCCGCACGCCATCGCCAAGCCAAGCGCTCACCGCCGTGCCCTTTTGGAGCGTAAGCTTGGTAGACTCAAGAATTTGGGTCGCCGTCTCGGGCGGCAGGCCTTCTTCGCCCACGCCCATTACCACCGCCGAGCCCTTCATCGACCTCAGCATGGAGCCCTCAACAATAACCGAGCCACCCCTAAGCTGCATTGCGTTGGAGGCAGAGGCGTCAATCTGCGAGCCGTTGCGAACGCGCACCACTATGGTGCCCTTCTGGGGCGAGGCCGCCCTTGTAACGATTGCCTGCATGTCGAGCGAGGAGATGGTGGAGAACGAGACGTCGGCCCAGCCTGCCTTAACAAACAGGCCGTTGGCATGTCGCCCTTGCACGCTGGAATCCTCAAGGAGCAGACGTCCGTTCCACATGCTAATGCCGCACTGGACGCTTATTACCTGCGACCGCAAGAGGCTCACGCTCGTGCTGCGGCTGGCAAGGTGGATTCCCGACCCCGTGGACGAGATGTTGGTGTCAATGGCAACTATGCTGCCATTGAGACCCACCACGGCGTAACCTCCACCTTTGTAGGTCACGTCCACATCTTCCAGCAACAGATCGACCCTGCTGGGCTTGCATTCAACCAAAATGCCCTGCCACGCGCCAGACGCAATAAGGATGTGGCCGTTGCAAAGCTTGACGCCCGAGCTCAAGACCTTGAGTGACGGCGGCTGCCCGGTGCCAACTTCGGGCTCTTGTTCCAAGCTGCCCATGGCCAAGGTGTGCCCGCCAAGGTCGAGCGTAATGCCGGGGGTGTCAATAACGAGCGTCTCGGTAAGCGTGTAGTCGCGCTGAAGCAGAACGACGCCGTTTTGGGAGTACTCTATGGCGGCCTTTATGCTCGAGAAGAGCTGGCCGTTTGCATGGGCAAGGCTTTCCCGACGCATGTGCCGAGGCCTATGTCTATGTGACCGCTCAAACGCCATCAGGTCTCCCTGCGCTTCCTCTGTGCGCCCGCCCGCATTTGGGGAAAGGCCAATCTCGTCAGCAAGCATTTTGACCTTCACCCCCAATTGCTCATTACATGTACAGAATAGCAGCAAGCATAACTCATACCATTACCCTGCATCTTACATATTCTAGCGCGCAAATT
The DNA here is from genome assembly GCA_030529665.1 of Coriobacteriales bacterium. Classification (GTDB taxonomy): domain Bacteria; phylum Actinomycetota; class Coriobacteriia; order Coriobacteriales; family Atopobiaceae; genus RUG440. Next base: position 5,730 of record JAUMWL010000099.1, on the reverse strand, counting down.
CATCGTTTTCCACTATCCACCTTGTCTAAAGACACCATAAACTCCACGTTTCGGCCGATGGACCCCTTTTTTTGGCGGACGGACAAGAACCAGCACCCGTAGAATTCACACGGATCACAAGACCCGACCAGCGCCGCAGGCACAGCGCTACCAAATAAAGTTGGACTTGAGCATCTCGCCGTTGTCAATGAGGATGTCCTCGCCGGTAATGGACTTGTTGGTAATCGTCAAGAAGTACGCAAGGTCGGCAATTTCTGTCGGCTCAGCCCACTTTCCCAGCAGTGTCTCGGCCTTTACCGCCGCATACAGCTTGGGGTCCTGCAAGATGTGCGCGTTTGAAGACGTGATCACGCCACCAGGAGAGATGCTGTTGCAGGTGACTCCACGCTTTGCCACGGTGAGGGCGAGGTTCTTCATGTACCCCACAACGCCCGCCTTGCTGGCCACATACAGCGGAAACTCCGCGCCGTTGCGCGCAGACGCCGACGCAACAAACAGGACCGAACGCAAAGAGGGGCTGCTCACAAAGTGCTCCACAAAGCGAATCGACCCCTTGAGGTTTATGTCTATGGCGTCGGACTCCTCCAAGGTGCCAGCATTGCTCACTACAACGTGGGGTGCGGGTATAGCTGCAAAGGAGCCGTTTCTTACGTCGTGCAGCACATGCGTGTACAGCTCGTGGTCTATGGTGCCCCTACATACGTCGAAGCCCCATACGGCATGGCCCTCCTGCAAGAACCTCTGCGCAATGGCTTGCCCAATTCCGCTGCTCGTGCCGCTTATCACAATGTTCATGCGCCCAACCTAAACCGTTGCCTCAACCGGTACCGACGTGCCGTTGCGCCTAGAGATGAGCTTTTTTGAGATGCGGTATCCCACGGGCGAGAAGAACACCTCAAACAGCAGCTCGAGCAGGGCTCCCGTAAGCGCGCAGGTAACGCACTGCACCAGAGTCCAGCCAAAGAAGACCCTGCTCACCATGAGCGCAAAGACCATGTTGTCCGTAAACTGAGCAAGGAACGTGGACACATAGCTGCGGATGGCAAAGGTGCCAAAGCCCGACTTGCGCTGAAGGCGCTCGCCAATCCCCCAGTTGAGAAAGTTGTTAAGGGCGGCTGAGGCCGCAAAGGCCACGGAGCTGCCCAAGATGATGAACCAGGTGCCACCAAAGGTGTTGTTGAGGGCCGTGTTTATTATGACTTCGCTTCCCTCCACGTAGCTCTCGCCCCAAACTCCAGGAATACGGCTCGCCACAAAGAAGACGAGTGCCATAAGCAGGTTGAACGCAAGCGCCGCAAGCGATGCCAAGGTTGCCGCACGCGGCCCATAGCAATGCGTGAGGATGTCCATCGACAAGAACGCCAGTCCCGAAAACAGGATGCCACAGTCGAGCGCCAGCCACTTGATGCCGGTGTTTATGCTTTTGTTTGCCAGCAGGTTCATTCCCACAACGCAGAGGGTAAACAGTGTAAGCACCAATGGCGGGACGTTGTTGAGCAGGTCGTTGAGCTCAATGAGCAGCTTTTTCATATAGCGCTACGCTCCTTGTTTTTTTAGAGGTGGTTATCAAGTAACACCTATGCGAATATGCGTGTCTGCAGAGACGGTCTTGCGACTCTATCACACATCTGCGTTGCGGGCAAGCCTGCCCAGACGCGTTTCCAGGCGATGGGGATGCTCCCCCTTGCGCGGCAAAGGGAGCACACCCATCGCTTGGTCCTTCTTTCTTACACACCCTACTCCTTTGGGGTGATGTGGTTGTTGCCGTCCACGTGGACCTCGATCTTCTTGCCCTCCTTGAGCGAAGACCAGTAGTCCTCGTCGGCGGTGTAGTGGTTGCCCTTGGAGTCGGTTATGCCATAGGTGCCAGAGCGGTCGCCCTCGCGCTCTTCTCCGGTACCGTACTCGCCCGTGGGACCCGACAGCTCAACCTCGCCCCACTTGGGGTCGTGGTCGTCGCCACTGGTCGTTACATCGCGCTCGTGCACCCACCGCTCTATCTTGTAGTAGTACTTGGTGTCATACACAGGCACGTCCACGTACACCGGCTCTTCTCGGTACTCGGTTGTGGTCTCGGTTCTATACACCGGCTCCTGATGCTCCTCCACGTCAAACGTGCCGTCTCCGTTATCCACCTCGGTGGTATAGGTTTCGTAGTGGTCCAGCACCTCTTCCGAGACCTCGTAGGGAACCTCCTCGTAGTGATCGAGCATGTGGTTGTAGCTGCGGATCTCTTGCGTCTTGTGATCCAAGCGGGCACCCGAGGGCAGCTCCCAGTCGCTTTCGTCCACCGTCTGAAGCTGCTCGATGGCAATGGTGCGCTCCCAATCAAAGCTCTCCACCTCGATCTTGCGCGTCTTTGGCGTAAGGATCGAGACCAAGATGCCAATGATAGCCACTGCCACGATGCCAATGATCACAAACTTGAGGCAGCCCGGCGAGGAGCCCTTGGTGCTGACCTCGGGTTGTGGAGCGGCAGGCGCGGGCTCCTTCTTGGTTCGCTTGCTAAGGTCGCGCTCGCTCACAAGGTTGCCCTTGGAGTCGTAGGTGCGGGCAACGGCGCCCATGCGTTGCTCGTAGGTCTCGCCCGAGGTGTCCTCGCGCGCGGCACCGCAGTTGCGGCAGAACTTTGCCGCAGTGGGGTTGTACGAGTCGCAGAAGTCACAGTACCAGTCGCTCTTGTCGGTTGCCTCGCGATCGTCCCCGCGACCTTCGCCCTCCGCACGTGAGAAGAGCGAGGGCTCGGAGGCATCGACGTCGTGGGCGGTGGTGTAGTTGGCCGATTCGCTGCGGGAGTTCTTGTCGGCCTCCGCACTTTGACGCTCGAACTCCTCGCGCGAGATGGCGTGAGCCTCGTCGATCTCCTTTGTATAGAAGCGCACCGAGGCGTCGCGGCCATGACCACATCCGGGACAGCTCTTGAAGCGTCCCCGAATGCCCGTCTTGCCGCAGTACTGACAATCCCAGTAGCCTTCCACCGTATGCCGCTTGTCCTTGGGCATGCACGAACCTCCCAACTAAAAAATCTACGCCGCCCGGATAAATGCGGCGGTAGGCCCGGCCGTTGTTCGCGAGACGAGTTCCGCAGCGAAGCGAGGACTGTCCGAGTATCGCGAACAATGGCCGGGCCTACCGTCGTGATTCAGTTACACGCTAAGCTATGTTCTGGAAGGTCCAGCCGTGCTGGTTCCAAGCGTGATGCTCGCCCTCAATCGTGCTGGTGACGAAGAGCTTCTTGATGTCCAGCGGGAACCAACGGGTGGTCATCGTGGCCTCGCCGCCGTTGACGAAGATCTCGACGATGGAGGTGTCCACCATAATGCGCAGGCTCTCAACCTTGCCAGCGGAGAGAGCTGTGAACGGCAGACGACGGATGCTGCGGAAGCGGCCGGCGTGGCTGTGGAACACGAGCTCGGCGTCGTGGTCGTTGATCACGAACTCAAGGTCGCCGTTGAGCATGACGTGGCCCTTGCCCTCGATGTTGTCGATGGTGATGTCGCCAATGCCGTCAAGCTTGCAGCCCTTGGCGCCAACCATGCTGAACTTGTCGTAGGTGGAGGAGCCCATAAAGCCGGTGGCACCGTGAGCGGTCTCGGCGCTCCACTCGACCTCGTCCTCGCGCAGGGTGTCCATCTCGGCAACGGGCCACTGGCAGATCTTGCCGGCGTCGTTGAGCGTGAGCTCGCGCGGCATGGTGAGGGTGTGGGCCCACTCGGGGGTGGTGGGAACGTCGTACTCAAACTCCATGTCGGCGACGCCGCCCCAAGCCATGAGGATCTTGCGGTCGTTCTCGTCCTCAAACACCTGGCAGGCATAGAAGTCAAAGCCAAAGTCCAGCTCAACAAAGGTGTCGCGATCGATGCAGGCGAAGGGCTTCTCTGCGTCCTGCTTGCCGGGATCCTGGCTCAGAAGGTCGATGACCTTGCCCTCGACGGGGAAGTAGCCGGAGTTGTGGATGGTCTGGAAGCGATACTGCTGCTTGGGCACGCCCTGCGGGCACACAAACAGGAATTCCTTGTCGCCAAACTTTGCGACGCTGGGGCACTCCCACATGTAGCCAAACGGGTTCTCGTCGTCCTTGTTTGTGGCGGAGCCGGCCATCTCCCACTTGATGCCGTCGTCGGAGCTGTACATAAGGGCGCAGCCATGGCTCTCCATGGTGCGGCAGCCAAGGAGCATCCACCACTTGCCGTCCTGCTTCCACACCTTGGGGTCGCGCACGTGGTTGGAGGCGTAGGCGGGATACTGGTCGTTGCACACCACGGGGCGCTTCTCGCCCAGGCTGATGTGGCAGTTGTCGCCCTCGTCCTTGCAGACTACCAGCGTCTCGTTGGCCTTGCGACCCTTGAAGTCGTAGTCATAGCCAGCGGCGCGGCCACCGGGCATAAGCTCGTTGCCGGTGTAGTAGAGCCACAGCTCGTCGCCGTTAACGATGCCGGAGCCGGAGTAGGAGCCGTTCTTGTCGGTCTGGACGCTGGGCATGATGGCGCCGCCGTGCCAGTACCAGGTGGTGAGGTCGGGGCTGGACCAGTGACCCCAGCCATGACCGGCCTCGCGCGGCCAACGGGGCTCATACTGATGGAATATGTGATACGTGCCCTTAAAGTGAGAAAGGCCGTTGGGATCGGTGATGTTTCCGGATGGGCACTGCAGGTGATAGCGCAGGCGCCAGTTGTGGTGCTGGTCGAGCTTGACGAGCATGGTCATGGGCGGGTCCTCTCTCTTTCCTTACTTACACATGCGTGCGGCAACATTTGCACAGCATTCCACGCGATGTATCACGTGAGAACGATTCCAGCTTACGCAAAACGTTTGCGAATGTTTTATTGGATTGGCCAACCGTTCCATTTATTCCGTGGTTGGCCTACATGGCTTGCCATGTGGGTCAGCGGAGCGGGTTTGCCGCGCAAGGTAGCGGTTGACAAACCCTCCCAAGAGCAAAACGTAGTAGGTAAGAAACATCCAAAAGAGAAAGATGGTAACCGTGGCAAGGCTGCCATAGAGCACCGTGTAGTCACCAATGTGATCAACGTAGATCCTAAAGCCAAGCGACATTACGCCGCACGCAAGTGTTGCCACCACGGCTCCGGGCAGCTGTGAGACGATCCTTCGCTTGCCAGCCGGCAGGTATGCATAGCACGCCGCGAGGCCAACCACCCCAACACCTAGCACCGCCGTGGCACCAACCGCAGTCACAAAACCGTCCTTAACCTCCAGGCCGGGAACGGCCCGCCCAAGGGCGCGCACCACGCCATCGCTAAAGACGAGGTACATCGCCGCCGCAAGCAGCGCACCGATTCCTATGACGGCGACCACCGACACGAGCGATATGACTATGGCGGCCACGGGAACGATTGACATAAAGGAGTAGTAGGCAATGCTGGAGGCATACGTGCCGGCATTGATGCCCACGAACTCCGCCCAGAGACTCCTTGCCTTTGCTGCGAACGCAGCCATGGTTCGCTCCTTGCCAATCCAGAACGCTACAGTGCTCCCGGGAAACGCCGTGCCACATGGCACACGGTTTCCCGGGAGCACTGTACCACAGGATGAGGGGGTTAGCCCCTACTCGCTACTCGCCGCGAGCCTCACGGATGAGCTTTTGGTACTCAAAGAAGGAGTCCTTGCGAGCACGGTGCATGTCGCCAGAGCCGTCATCATGCTTGTCCACGTAGATGAAGCCGTAGCGCTTGCGCATCTCGCCGGTGCCGGCGGAAACGACGTCGATGG
>JAUMWL010000255.1 GCA_030529665.1 Coriobacteriales bacterium | reverse complement strand
GCAGCGTGCCGTAGCGCATGGCGATCATTTGGGCAAGGCCGCACGGCTCGAACTCCGAGGGCATGAGGAACAGGTCGGCGCCGGCATACATGCGGTGCGCCAGAGCACCGTCAAATGCGATGCGCGTGCTCATCATGTCGCCGTACTTCCAGTCGAAGTACTTGAACGAGTCCTCGTAGTCCTTGTCACCGGTGCCCAGGATGGCAACCTGCACGCCACGCGCCATGAGCGCGTTCATGCTGTAGCGCACCAGATCCAGGCCCTTCTGCTTGGTGAGACGGCCCACCATGCACACCAGCGGACGCTCGGGATCCTGACGCAGGCCAAACTCCTCCTGGAGCGCACGCTTGCACTCCTGCTTGCCATCGAGCTTCTTGGCGTCGTAGTTGGCCGGCAGGGTCTTGTCGGTCTTGGGGTTCCACTCATCGGTGTCGATGCCGTTGAGGATGCCGCGGAGCGATCCGGCGCGACGGCGGAAGATGCCGTCCATGCCCTCGCCGTAGAACGGCATCTGCAGCTCGTTGGCATAGGTGGGGCTCACGGTGGTGATGAGGTCGGAGTAGAGCAGGGCGCCCTTCATGTAGTTGATGGCCTGCGGCGCGCAGTACAGCTGGTCGCGCGCAGCGGGGATGTCGGCCAGACCCAGGATGTCGTTGAGCACCTTGTCGGAGTACTGGCCCTGGAACAGGACGTTGTGCACCGTAAAGATGGTCTTGACGTTGTTGCACTCGGGAATCTGGTTGTAGAACTCACGCAGGAAGACGGGTGCCATGGCCGTTTGCCAGTCGTTGCAGTGCAGCACGTCGCACTGCAGCTCGGGCACCTTGGCAATGGACTCGCAGATCGCCTTGGAGAAGAAGGCAAACCGCTCTCCGTCGTCAAAGTAACCGTAGAGGCCGTCGCGCTTGAAGTAGGCCTCATTGTCAATAAAGTAGAAGTCCAGCCCCTTGAGGGTGATCTTCTCGATGCCGCAGTACACGCTACGCCAGCTCAGGGGCACGTAGAAGTCCGCCACGTGCTCCATCTCGTCCTTGTAATCCTGAGCGATGGTGCCGTACTTTGGCATGATGATGGCAACTTTTGCCCCAGCTTGCTCAAGCGCGCGCGGAAGCGATCCAGCAACGTCGCCTAGCCCGCCGCTTTTGGCAAAAGGCACGGCCTCGGATGCCGCAAACAGGATCTTGAGTTTTCTTCTAGTGCTATCGGCCATGGTGATCCCTGCCTTTTTTCTCGTTAGGCGATCCGTCAAGGCGCCCATGCCCGCCGCGGGTCTCGCGGCGGGCATAAGCGCAAAACGTATCTACTGCTAGTTCTTCTTCAGGTAGAGAATGTCGCCATCGGTGCCGCGCAGCTCGGTGCCCTCGGGTACCGTGTTGTTCTTGTCGATGATGGCGTTCTCGATCTTGGCGCCCTTCTTAACCACAACGCCCTGCATGAGCACGGAGTTGCGCACGGAGGCGCCTTCCTCGACGATGACGTTGCGGCCACAGACGCAGCCCTGAACGGCACCGTAGATGCGATCGCCAGAGGCGATGAGCGAGTTGGAGACCTTGCAGCCCGGCTCGTACTTCGCGGGCGGGTTGTCGTGGGCCTTAGTCTTGATGGGACGGGCGTCCGCGAGCTCGGCGAGAACCTCGGGATCAAGAAGGTCCATGTTGGCCTTGAAGTAGGAGGGCTTGTCAAAGATGGGCTTCATGTAGCCGTCGAACTCGGCGATCTGGACGCGGAAGCGACCGTACTCGGCGTTGAGGGCCTCGAACAGGTCGAGGTGATCGATGGCCGAGAAGGAGTCGATAAGCTCAAGCAGCAGCTCGCGCTCGATGACGGCGTAGTCGAGGAACGCATACTCACCGAACTTGACGCCCTGGTGCATGCTCGTTACGCGGCCGTCCTCAACGTCGAAGGTCACGACGTCGATGTTGCCGTCGCAGGAGGCCTTCTTCACGAGCACGGTGATGTTAGCGCCGGAGGCCTCGTGGTCGGCGATGAGCTTCTTGACGTCGACGTTGCAGATGAAGTTGGCCGTGGAGAGCACGACGTACTTCTCGCTGTTCTTGGTGAAGAACTCACGGTTCTGCACGAGGTCGCGAATGAGGAAGCGGGCGCCGGTGCGGCTGGTGCCAAAGGCGGTGCCGGGCATGATGAACAGGCCGCCGTTCTTGCGGTCAAGATCCCAGTCCTTGCCGGAACCAACGTGGTCGACCAGAGAACGATAGTTGTTGGGCATGATCATGCCAACGTTGCGGATGCCGGCGTTGACCATGTTGGACAGGGCGAAGTCGACGAGGCGATAGCGGCCCAGATAGGGCATAGAGGCCACGGGACGGCCCGAGAACACGTCATCCTTGGATGCCGTGGTGTAGTTGCAGGTCACAAGACCAATTGCCTTGGGCATCGTTTACTCCCCCTTCTCTACAACGGCGTCGTCGCCGAGGGTAACGGTTTCCTCATCTGCAGAACCAAAGGTTGCGCCAGCGGCGACAACCGAGCGCTCGGCCATGATTGCGTTGATGACCACAGCGCCTTCCTCGACGCGAGCGCCGGGGAAGAGGATGGAATCCTTAACGATGGCGTTCTTGCCAACGAACACGTTGTCGGAGATGACGGAGTGCTCGACCTGGCCAAGAATGGTGCAGCCATTATCGATAAGGGAGTCGTCCACCGAGCCCTTGGGGCCGACGAATGCGGGAGGACGGGTGGAGGAGTTGCTCATGATGGGAGCTTCCTGCGCGAACAGGTCGAACGCGGGATCGGCGCCCAGCAGCTCCATGTTGGCCTCGTGGAACGAAGCCACGGTGCCTACGTCGCGCCAGTAGGCCTTGAACTGGTAGGTGTAGAGGCGCTTGCCAGCTGCGAGCAGCTTGGGGA
>JAUMWL010000254.1 GCA_030529665.1 Coriobacteriales bacterium | reverse complement strand
TACTCGACGCAGGTCTGGCAAGTGATGGTGAAGCCAGCGGGAACCGGAAGGCCCAGAGCGGCCATCTCGGCAAGGTTGGCACCCTTGCCACCAGTGATCCACTTGGCCTCGTCAACGGTGGCCCCGGCGACCTCAGAGACGTTCTTGCCGTCCTGGTCGAAGCCGAAGCGATACACGTGCTTCTCTGCCATGTACTACTCCTTTGTTTCAGTCCTTGGCGCCTATGCGCCCTAAATTACACAGACAATACCAGAATGATTGGACTATTTGCGGCACGTTTGCAGATACGGCATAAAAACGACGAAATAGCCGCACGCCGGGCACCCCGCAGTTTTGGCGGACTGGGGTCTGGCCCCAAATCGCCACCTTAGGTGCGAAAGACGAGGCGAAAGACGATTCGTCCGTCGGCGTCCTGTGAAGCGTCGAGCTTGGCGCGGCACTTCTGCGCTATGGCGCGGGCAATTGACAGACCCAGCCCATAGCCGGCACTGCCCCCCGAGCGGTCGCGGGACTGGTCGCCGCGCACAAAGCGGTCGAACAGCGTGGAGAACTCCCTCGCGTCCACGTTGTGCTCCCATTCGTTGCGCGTGAGGAACACGGCGTTTTTGTCCTCTCTCCTAACCTCAACCCACACGGTGGGCCCGATCGCATACTTGATGGCATTGTCAATGAGGATGGTCATGAGCTGGCGAATCGCAGGCTCGTCGCCCATCACGCGCACGTCCTCGTCAATGGAGGCAACGAGCTCCTTGCCCTGCGCGCTTGCAAGCTGCTTAAACGTGAGCACGCACTCGTAGGCGACGTCGGTAAGCGAGACCTCCACAAACACGAGGTCGGCCGCACCTTCCTCCATCTTTGACAGGGTGATGAGGTCGTTTACCAGCCGCTGCATGTTGCGCACCTGCCGATTTGTGCTGTCGATCCACTCCTGCTCCTCGGGCCTGTCAATAAGGTCCACCTCAAGGATGTCCATGTTTGTGGCAATAACGGAAAGCGGCGTCTTAAGCTCGTGCCCAGCATCGGCCACAAACTGCTTCTGCTTGCGCGAGCTCTCCTCCAAAGGACGCACGGCCAAGCCCGAGAAGCGCACCACAAAGAGCGCGGCAATCGCAAGCGCGCACCCTCCCACCGCAAGCGAGACGCCCAGCAACTGGCCGAGGGACTGCAACTCCGTCGTGCAGTCCAAAAACAGGATGCGCGTCTGGTCTGTCTCGCCGATCTTCTCCACCACAAACTTGTAGTCGTCCAGGTACCCATCGAGCTTGCCGGAGTCAAGGACGCTCTGAGCGAGGTCTGTGGCATCGTCGTTAGTGAGCACGCTACTGCCCTTCTCGCGTACGGTCATGCTGCCATCTGAGGCAACCATTACGCAGAAGAAGCGATTTGCGTATTGTGTTCGGGCGGACCTTCGCCCACCGCCGCCATGAATCGCGAGCCCGAGGCCCTCCTGCCCCGCTTCTGGAAGCTCCTTCAGGCTTTTTTCCTGGTTACCCTCTACCTCTACCTTAACCTTAGCTTTATCCTTTTGATCTGCAGGCCCGTCCAGCTGTACCATGTCCTTGTCCTGCAGAAACGACGCCATCTCGTCCATGGCAGCACGCAGACCCGCATCGGTTTGCAGATAGTGTGTGTAGTTAATGGCAAAGATAAGCGCGGCAAGCGACGCAAAGACCGCAGCAAGCGAGGCAACGATAACCTTGCGCCGCAGGTGGGCAATCACGGAATCGCTCATGACTCTTCTCCGTACGAGAGAAGGTACCCTGCATTGCGCACCACGCGAATCCTTACCTTGGAACCGATTTTTGCCAAGTTCTTGCGCAAGAAGGAGATGTTGGTGAACACCACGTTTATCTCGGCTTCCGCGTCCCAGCCCCACACGTGCTCCATGAGCTCATCGGCGCTAATGATCTTGTTTGGGTACCGCATGAGCATTTGCATAACCTGGAATCCCTTGTTCCCCAGCCGTACCTGCTTGTCTCCACAAATCAGCTGGTAGGTACCGCTATCGAGCCGTACGTCACCAAAGGAGTACACGTCGGGCGTAAAGGTCTCGACCCGACGCACGAGGGCACGCACGCGAGAGATAAGCTCCTTGCCAGCAAATGGCTTGGGCAGGTAGTCGTCTGCCCCACTGTCGAAGCCCGCCACACGATCGTCCAGCTCGCCCAAGGCCGTGAGCATCATAACGGGTAGGCCCATTCCCTGCTGCCGAATCGCCTTGAGCACATCAAGCCCGCTCATCCCAGGCATCATGATGTCCAGGATCGCTGCGTCATAATCACCGTTGGTAAGGTATGCGAGTGCGTCGCGCCCGTTGCGCACGGCGTCCACAGTGTAGCCACTACGTTGGAGCAGCGTGGTAACGCTCCGCGAGATGTCCGGGTCGTCCTCTGCAAAGAGCAGCTTCATGTAAGCCTCCTAAAACGTCTGGGCTAGGTTCGCCAAGAAGAACCCCACCATACCAAGATAGCACGCCAGGCGAAGCCACCGCAGCATACCGGGAATCTCTACGTGCATGCGCGTGGTGATCACGCCCGAAAGTAACAACACGAGTAGAAGTGGCGATGCAATGCTGGCACACTACAGCAAGGTGTTGTAGCGTCCTGACACCAGGCACGCCTTGGCACGTGTCAGCAAAGTACGCGCGCGGGCGGTGCCGTCTGGGGCAACGGGTATTTCGAAACAGGTCAAAGCATTCGCGAAAACGTGAAAGCTCAATTAGCTTACCAAGTAACCCAGGTAATGCTGGCCGTTGAGCAGAAAGGGCTACTCCCTATTCCTCACTCTCTCCGACTAACGCTCCTCCCAGTCGCAGAGCTGGCGGGTCCTCTGGTCGAAGGCGCAGCCGATGAGGTGGAGCTCGCGCGGGT
>JAUMWL010000098.1:3464-10911 GCA_030529665.1 Coriobacteriales bacterium | reverse complement strand
CGTTTTACCGACCATAGAAATATACGAAAAAGCATGAGCTTTCTACCAGCAAATATACAAAATTAAACTAACGATTTGCCCCATGGTCGGTAACCACGGGCAACGGCAGCCCGAGCAACGGTAACCCCATGGTCGGTAACCCCGAGCAACGAAAAACCCACACACAGACAACCCCATCCGGCACGGGCCAATCAGGACCCGCAAGGATATAGAGGAGCTTTACAAAGGTAGTCCCGCCTAGCGCGATTTACCCAACACGACGGCAGCCCTCAGGCACCAAGACGGGCCGCGCGGGTCCATCCCCGGCATCGACCGCTAAAAACGCACGCGGAAAGAGTACTCGTCATCGCGCACGTCGATCTCGTCCTTCTCGTCAATAATGTACTCGGGCGTAAAGCGGCCCCACGCGTGGGCCAACTTGCCAAAGAACTCGGCAATCTGGCCAGAATTGCCCTGCAGCTCCATGCTTACGCTGCCGTCCCACTCGTTGCGCACCCATCCGGTTAGCCCCAGCGTGTTGGCGAGTCGCTGGGTAGTCCACCTAAAGCCCACGCCTTGCACTTCTCCCACAAATCGAAGCGCAAGCCTGCGTTTGTCTGATTTTGGGGCATCGTTTGCCTGTGCCATGGTACACCTCGCCGTTTTGTGCAAATCAACTCGTCGTACTTAGTATATCGCTTGCTAATCCTTGCTTTTCGTGTGATTGGGAGCGCGCGTGCGCGAGGCGCGTACAATAGGGAAGACATGCAGGGCTTTGCCAACGTTGGAGAGAAAACCATGAGCTGCACCAGAAGAGACTTCGTTGCTGCGGCGTCGGGGGCGACGTTGCTGGGAATTGCTGCCTGTGCACAACCGGCGCAGGAGTCCGCAAAAAAGCCTAAGCCACAGAAGGAAGATGACAAGCCCAAAGAGCCCGAAGTGGACCTGCATGAGTTTGACAAGCTCGCCATTGACATGTCAGCCTGGAAGCACGATGCCGAAAACGATGTGTACTATCAGCTAGGCGTCCCGTATTGTCTGCATCCGGCGTCCGAATCGTACGAGTCTCTTGCCATATTTGTGCCCGGCGCGTATTTTGTTGCCGACGAGGAGCAAAAGAAGTCGGCGCTTGTGATTGACGCCAAGGCAAAGGTGGGGTCGTTTACGGCAAAGACGGCTCCCATTGTGATGCCGGTTACCTCGGGCGACCTTGGCGCGCAGGCTTGTCCCACCTCCTATAGCTACGCGGGCCTGGAAAAATACCTCTCGGCGGGGTTTATCTATGTGTATCCCGGCCTAAGGGGACGCAGCTCTGGATACGAAAGCGCTGGTGACGGCGTGTACTCGGGAGGAGACCCCTGGCCTTTGGTGGACCTCAAGGCGGCTGTTCGCTTCTTGCGCTATAACGCCGCTGACCTGCCGTGCGACGTCTCGCGCGTGTTTACCTTTGGCTTTAGCATGGGCGGCGGCGTTAGCGCGCTCATGGGCTGCACGGGCGACGCGGAGCTCTACCTGCCTTACCTGGAACAAATTGGCGCCGCAACCCACGACGTGGAGGGCAACACGCTGTCAGACGCCACGTATGGCTCGGCGTCGTGGTGTCCGCTCACCTCGTTTGACACGGCGGATGCGTCCTACGAGTGGATGATGGGCCAGTACCTTGGCGAGGACACAAGGGCCGAGGGCGCCTGGACCAAGCTCTTGTCCAACGATATGGCAGCCGCCTATGCCGACTACATAAACCAGCTGGGGCTTTGCGATGGCGATGGCGAGGCCCTGCTGCTGGACGAGACGCCAGGCGAGCTGTTTGCGGCGGGGAGCTACTACGCATACTTGATGAAGCTCGTGCAGGACGCGGCGTCTGCCTTCTTTGCGAGCACGCAGTTTCCTTACACTCACACTCCCCAGCACCTGGTTAACGCAAACTTTCCGGGGGACCCCAACCTGCAGAGCATGGCGGCAGGCACCATGGACGTGGAGGCGGTTACGGGAGACCCCTCTGCCCAGGCCGCGGGGGTGGGCGCCACCGATGCCTCGCGCAGCGGTATGACCAGGGTTCAGTCGGTCATCTACAATGCGGTAACAGATTACGTAAACGACCTCAACAGCGACACGTGGTGGCTTACGTACAACCAGCGCCGGGCCACCGTTCAGCTCTCTTCCATGGGCGAGTTTGTGCGACACCTCAAGAGGGCCGAGAAGGGCGTTGGTGCCTTTGACGCGCCGGAGCGCTCCACCATCCAAAACCAGCTCTTTGGCGTGGATGACGTGGGATCTTTGCACTTTAGCAAGATGATGAGCGACCAAATAGTGCTCAAGCGCGAGTCGTATGCCGACGGCGAGGGCTGGGACGACAAGTACGTGCAGGATTGGACGAGCGACCTCACCGAGCGCGACGCGCTAGATACCGACATGGCCACGCGCATGGACATGTTCAACCCGCTGTTCTTTATTAGCGGCTACTACGCGGGATTTGGCACGGCGGCCGTCGCGCCGTACTGGCGCATCAACTCGGGGCTTTTTCAGACCGACACCTCGCTTTGCACCGAGGCCAACCTTGCGTTGGCACTCAAGCAGTACGAGGACGTAAAGAGCGTCTCGTTTACTCCGGTGTGGGGACAAGGTCATGTGCTGGCCGAGGTGTCCGGCACGCCCGAGAAGAACCTCGTGGAGTGGATCGTGGGCTGCTGCAAGTAGCAATCTGGCGCCAAGCAAAGGGGAGTATCCCCATTGCTTGGTGCCTCGCTCGCGGCGCATAGACTCCTTTGCAATAGGGAAAAATATGCAACCATACGGCCTGATTGACCAATGCACAAGGTCAGTTTTGGAAAATTCATAAAAATCTAGGCCTATGGTACAATATTTTCGGTTATTGGAGGGAGTTTTATGTACAGCGTAGGAGAATACATCGTTCACCCCGGCCAAGGCGTGTGCAGGGTCGAGGGTTATGTGGAAGAGCCGCAAGCGGCATACCAATTGCTTCCCATTGGCATGCGCCATCCAGCGCGAATTCGGTTTCCTATTTCGAATGCCCACAAGCTTCGCCCGGTCCTCTCGCATGACGAGGCGGTTGAGCTCATAGACGAGTACCCCACCATGCAGGTCGACAACTACACGGGCAGGAGCAACGCGCTTGAGGAGGAGCATTTTAAGCAGGAGATTAGGCAAGGCACATGCAGGGACTCCATGCGCATTGTAAAGACGTTCCGCCGACGCATTGCCGAGACCAAGGCTCGCAACAAGAAGCCCCCCGTTGCCTACGAGCGCATTCTTAAGCAGGCAAGCCAGCGCTCGCTCGAGGAGCTCTCCATTGCGCTGGAAATGTCCATCGAAGACGTGCGGACGTTGTTTGAGCAGCGTTTTGACGAGTCGCAAAACTAGTGGCAGGGTTTGTGTCACACTTTCCCGCCAAATTCTCTACAATAGAACTTTGTTGCATGTTTGGTGGGAAGGACACATATGGCCATGGACGGCGAGTCAGCAAAGAATCGCGCCATAATTACCGTTTTAGGTAGCGACCGATCGGGAATCGTCGCCGCCGTTGCGGGGGCGTTGGCGGAACACGACGCAAACATTCTGGACATATCGCAAACGATTCTTCAGGGCATCTTTACCATGACCATGCTGGTGGACTTAGGCGACGCCGACGTCGTCTTTGCGGAGCTGCAGGAACAGCTTGGTGCCTTGTCAAAAGAGCTGGGCGTGCAGATTACCATGCAGCGCGAAGAGGTGTTTAACTTTATGTATCGCCTGTAGGCGCCATGGAATTGCCGGCCAGACGCTGTGGAAGGAGCAGGACGCTATGTCGAACGACAAATACAAGCCCATTCTCTCTCGTTCCGAGACTTCGGCGCTCGAGAACATGCGAGACATATATCCCATGCCAAGCAAGGCCATTGGGCGAAGCGAGGTCTCCAACCAGCTGTACGAGGGCTATAGCAAGGTGGACAGGGTCCCCGACGAGCTTTACACCACCCTTGACGTAAAGCGCGGGTTGCGTAACTCCGACGGCTCAGGCGTGCTTGTGGGACTCACCACCATCTCCAACGTTCACGGCTACAACAAGGTGGGCGGCGTGGCGCAGCCCGACTACGGCAAGCTCATGCTGCGTGGCTACGACATGGGCACCTTGGTTGATGGGGCGCAGGGCGACGAGCGCTTTGGCTACGAGGAAGTGGCGTACCTGCTGTTGTCTGGCGAGCTGCCTACGTCCGCGCAGCTGGGAGACTTCTGCGCGCGCCTTAGCTCCCGGCGCCGACTCCCAGAAGGGTTCTTGCACGTGTTTCCCCGCACCAACGCCTCGCACTCCATCATGAACGTGCTGCAACGTTCCACGCTGCTCATGTACTCGTTTGACCAGATTCCCGACGACACGAGCTCGGAGCACGAGATAGACGTTGCCATTACGCTGCTCAGCCGCCTGCCGCGCATTGCCGCCATAGCCCAGGCCGCCATGACGGCGGCCGAGAACGGCGAGGAGCTGGTGATCCCGCCCATTCGCGAGGAATACTCCATGGCGGAGTCGGTTCTGGACGTGTTGCGCGGCAAGCGCGGGTTTACTCGCAAGGAGGCCTTGCTGCTCGACGTAATGCTTATGCTGCATGCCGAGCATGGCGGTGGAAACAACTCCACGTTTACCTGCCGCGTGCTTTCGTCCTCGGGAACCGACGCGTACTCCGCGTACTCTGCGGCCATCGGCTCGCTTAAGGGCCCCAAGCATGGCGGCGCAAACTTTAAGGTGGGCGAGATGATCGCCGACATTGAGCACAATGTGCGCGACTGGCACAACGACGACGAGATCGCCGCATACCTTGCCCGCATTCTTCGCCGCGAGGCATTTGACGGGGCAGGTCTTATCTATGGCATGGGACATGCCGTATACACGCTTAGCGACCCGCGCGCGCAGCTGGTAAAGCGCTATGCTCGCTCACTTGCGGAGGAGCGCGGCATTGTGGACGAGCTGGACCTCATCGAGAGCGTGGAGCGTCTGGCGCCGGAGGTCATGCGAGACGTGCGAGGCATAAAGAAGGCCGTCTGTGCAAACATAGACATGTACACGGGCTTTGTGTACTCCATGCTTGGGGTTCCCCAAGACCTGTACACGCCCATCTTTGCCATAGCGCGCATGGCCGGCTGGGCGGCGCATCGCATGGAGGAGCTGTATGGTGCCGGTCGCATAATACGTCCCGCATACGGCAGCCGCATTGAGCCCCATGAGTACCTTTCGCTCGTCAAACGTGGGTAGCCCGAGCTCACGCGATTACGTGCCGTCCATTGTGTTTGCCGATATGGACGGCACGTTTCTTACCACCAGCAAGGATGTCTTGCCCCAAAGCTATGAGGCGCTTGATCTTTTGGCCGTACGACACGTGCCGTTTGTGCCCTGCACGGGAAGGCCTGTGAGTGCGGTGCCCTCCGCCGTCCTACGCCATCCCGCCACAACGTATGTGGTGGGCTCCAACGGTTCGGTCGTCTATGACATGACGCAACACCAGAACGTCTTGGTCGTGGGCATGGACAAGGAACGCATCCTTGCCCTCTATGAGCGCGTACGCGGATTGCGGGCCACCTTTGACGTGTTTGCCGACGGAGAGGTGTATGCGGAGCGCGCGCGTTACGAGGCCATGGGGTCGTATGGTATAGACGCTCCGAGCCTGGAGGTCTTGCGTCGCGTACGCAAGCCGGTGGACCTCACGGTTCCGCAATTGGTCCAGAGGGCCCGTGCTGTGGAGAAGATTACGTGCTTTTGGTGCAACGAGAGCGACAGACATGCCATACAGAAGGCCATCGAGGAGGTGGGTGGATTCTATAGCGCGCATGGACACCCAAAGAACTTTGAGCTTCAGCGCCAAGGCACAAACAAGGGCTCTGCCTTGATGTGGCTTTGCGAGCATCTGGGACTACGCGCCAGCGATGCCGTTGCGTTTGGAGACGAGCTTAACGACGTGCCCATGCTGGAGGCTGCTGGAGATGGCGTGGCCATGGGCAATGCCGTGCCTGAGGTCCTTGCGGCCGCCAACCACGTTGCGCCAACAAACGACGAGGCCGGCGTGGCCCGCTACCTTATGAGTTTGTCCTGGTAAGGATAGCGCTACAAATGACTCCAATACAGGCGAGCGGGGAGGTGACCGATGCAACCTCCCCGCTCACTAGAAAAGCTTCTTTTATACCCGCGCGATTACTTTAGCAAAGCCTTCCAGTCGCCGACCGTGCCATAGAACAGGTTAAAGTCAAAGTGCTCTATGCCACCGTTCTTTAGGAGAACGCCGGTAGATGTGTATTGGAATATAAGGGGATTCTTGCCCCACGCGCCCCACGGACGGCTTGATTGCCAGGGATCGGACTGGTACCCGTTTACGTCCTTAAAGTCGGGATACTCTGCGCCCCAGAGGGGATAGCTGGCGGCAACGCTCGACCAGTCGTAGGCGTTTGTATAGTTTTTGCTCGTATAGAGTAGTGGGGTGCCGCCGTACCTACTCTTTAGGCGATTAAGGAACTTCTTGCACCAGGCCACGTCTTTGCCCGTGTCAAACGTTGGGTTGCCTTGTCCCTCCCAGTCAAGACACGCAACGGCGCGGCCCTTGAATTCCGCGATGGCGTTGTAGAAACAGTCGGCCTCCTTAATGGGGTCTCCGCCGTTTGCGTAGTGATAGAAGCCGATGAGCTTGCCGTCGGCTAGAGCCTTGTCAGCCCATGACTTGTACCAAGGATTGTATATGGTGCCCTGAACGCCTTCGGTCGCTTTAATAATAACGAAGTCGGCATCGAGCTTACTGATGTTAATGCCCTCGTTCCAGCCCGAGATGTCAACGCCGTTGAGCTGCCTGGCGATCTTGTAGGCGGTCTGGGTGGAACCGGGGGCAGCTGCGCCTTTGGGCCTCAGCTGTATTTGGAATGCCTCAACGGGAGTGGTATCGGAATCCGATCCTGCGGCTGCTCCATTCCTGGTCCATCCTAGCCAGCCAACGTTTGCAATATGTGCGCGATACCAAATGTCGTAATACGTGGTCAATATACCCGTGAGCTTAAAGCGTATTGCCGTAAGATTCTGGCCCGCCTGACCAGCGATCTCCCCGTCGCTCTTCCACGCCTGCCAAGCATTTGCGTTATTGCTAACGGAGTAGGTGATTCCATACTCATCGGATGCTGGCAAGTTAGCTCGTATGAGGTCTATGCGTCCGGATTTTCCAACGGTACCACAGGTTGCGCCGTCTGCGCGGGGGTTTTGCCAAGAACCGTTAAGAGCTCGCGAGCTATACGTTATGTCCGTGTCGCCCAAACAGGCAAAGGGAATGTCACCGCCGCCAGTGAGCGCCTGAACCGTCTTTTTGCGAAGGCGTATTTGTATCTGCTGGATGCCATATCCAAAGCCGATTGCCCCGGAAGACTCTCCGTTCTTTGCCCAGCTCGTCCAGCCAACGTTTTGCAAGTATGTGCGATAGTAAACATCGTATTGCTTCTTTGCGTT
>JAUMWL010000098.1:0-3364 GCA_030529665.1 Coriobacteriales bacterium | reverse complement strand
CGCGATAGTATATGTCGTACGTCTTTGCAATGCTGCCCGTAAGCTTGATCTTGACCGCCTCGATGGGCTGCGACTTCTTGCCTGTGGCCTTGCTGTTGGTAACGGTTGGCCGCCAGCCTTCGCCTTGTATGCGCACGCGATAGCTCAGCCCGCCGTCCGCATTCTTTAGGATAAAGCGAAGGCCGTCCACATACAGGCCCTTGCCTGAGGTGCCTGCCGTCTTGCCGTTCTTTTTCCAGCCCTGCCAGCCGGTTTGTTGGACTCGTGCGCGATACAGCAAGCTGGGGGTTGCTTGCTCTGCCTGTACGACCGAGGCGCTCTTCTTGCTGGACGTGCTGGTCTTGGTCGATTTCATTGTGCTGCTGGATTCGGGTTTTACCACCTCGATGGCGGCGGAGGCCGAAGTCGTCGACTTTGCGGCACTGGATTTGGTGTTCTGGGTTTGCTCGCTGGCGTTGTCTTGCTGTACCGTTACGGAGGGCTCTTCTTCGGTTGGTGCTTCGGTCGCCTCTGGGGCATCAACAAGGGCGTCGCCGCCATTTGGGTCCGACTCCTCGCCCGAGGCATCGTCTGCCGGCTCAGGATCGGGGTTGGGCTGCGAGTCGGTCTGCGTATCGTCAAGGTCGGTGGCGAGGTTTTGGTCCAGCGCGCCTTCTTCCTGTGCGTCGTCTTGTGTGGGTGTCGAACCCTCGTCCCTTTGGTCTGGCGTCTGGCCATTTGCAACAAGGACTGCCTCAAAGCCGCACAGAGGCTCTACGCCTTCGGTCTGAAGCGCTTGGTCGGCAAGCACCCAGTCCATCTGGGCACCGTTGTTGTCTTTGGCGCAATACCACAGGTCGTAGGTTGCGTCCAGCTCCTCACTCAGCCTAACCTGCACGCCGGTTATGCCAAGCTCGCACGTGGCTGCATTGGGTGAGCTGGTCCACTCCTGCTGCCATTCTCCATTGGCGTCTCGTATGCGATAAGAGATGCCGTTGGCAGCATCGAGTCCCAGCAGCTGTAGCTGCAAGGAGTCAAGTGGTGTCAGCTCGCATTTGGCGTCTTCCGACTCCAACAGCGGGTCCCCCACATTGTCCTCAGACTCTTGGGAAGGGGCGTACGAATCCCAGCCTTCGTCGTCATTCCAGCTTGGTGCGCCGATCGCGTGTGTGCGAAAGAGCACCTGCGGCTCAACCGCATCCTCTTGCACCTCGGTGGTGACCTCTGGGTCCTCTGGTTGGGTCGCTTCCGCCCATGCGGAAAGCGGCACGCCGGTGGTACAGAGCGCAAGCGTAAGCAAAAGCGCAAAGCACTGCCTGATTCTGTTGGACATGGCAGTCCACTCCTTTCTGCTGGCAACGTTAGTAAAGACAAAACCATACCACCACGGGCGGCCCGCTTCTTGGGGCGCCGCAATGGAACTACGTTTTGTCCATGGTGTGTCCGCCTAACGCCAAGCAAAGGGGAGTATCCCCTTTGCTTGGCCCCTATGGACGCCTGACCAAATAGGCGTGGTGTATGCGCGCATTGCGCTCAAAGTCGTGCGGGATGGTCTGGCCGGTAATGTCCTCAATGGTAACGCCAGCCTTGCCAAGCGCCTCCACGTCGGGCTTAAACGATCGCAGGTTGCACGAAAACACGCAGACGCCTCCGCGCACGAGCAGACGAGACACGCCAATAAGCAGTTCGGCGTGGTCGCGCTGAACGTCAAAGGAGCGACGTCCCATGCGGTTTGAGTTAGAGAAGGTCGGCACGTCGCAAAACACCAGGTCCCAGCGGTTCTTTGTGCGGCGCTGCTCGCTTATCCAGCGAATGACGTCCGCCTGCACGTACTCGTGCTCCGCCCCATCAAAGCCGTTGCGCAGCATGTTGCGTCGTGCCCAGTCCAGCGAGGGACGCGAGAGGTCAACGGTGGTGGTGTAGCGCATGCCGCCGTCGGCCGCGTAGCAGGTTGCGGTGCCTGTGTAGGCAAACAGGTTGAGAAAGCGCTTTGAGCCCTTGGTCTGCTTGGCCATCTCGCGCAGCATGGCGCGGGTGTCTCGGTGGTCCAAGAATATGCCGCAATCCAAGCGCGACGAGAAGTTCACCTCAAAGGTGAGTCCGCCCTCGTCTATGAGGTGTGCGCCGGGAGGCAAGGGCACGTGGCCTTTGCTTACGGGCTTGGCAAAGACGCCGGTGGCCTCCGACGCATACTGGGACCCGCCCTTGTCGCGTTTGCGTACGTGCACAAACACGTTGCGGTCTTCTATGTCTAGCACCTTGGGCGCCAGCGACAACACGTCCATAAGGCGGCTTTGCGCAACAAGGGGGTCTATGCTCTTGGGCGGTGCGTACTCAAAGATCTGTAGCCACTTGCGTTTGGTGGGCTCTCCCGTTGCGGGATTGGTGCCTTGGTAAACCTCGAGGGACACGGCGTAGTCGGGCAGGTCGGCGTCGTATATGCGATAACAGGTTATGTCTTCTTTCTTGGCCCATTTGCCCAACAGGCGAGCGTTCTTGCGCAGGCGAGCAACAAACTGGTCGCTCTGTGGCATCAGCACCGGCACGTTCTTGCCATTGGGAAGCTCGACCACGTGAGGCTCGGGCACGTCCTGCTGGTTGTTGAACGCAAGCAGGAGCAGCTCGTCTCGGCCCAGCATGCTCGCGAGCTTATGTTGGGGCTCCTGTTGCAAATACGCGCCGCTCAAGGAGTCGCGCGCGGCAACCGCAATCGATCTTGGTTGTGTGGTGCGCACCATGCTTGTCATCGACGACAAAAGCGACGCCTCGCGTGCGAGCTCTTGTGACGAGACGCCCGAGAGGTCGAATGCCGCGAGGGTCGTGCCATTTGCTGGCGAAGAGCTACCCCCTTTGGCGGGGTCCTCCAAGGCAAGCTCTTTTGCCGATACGAACTCAAACGGGACCTTTATGCCAAGTGCGTCCAGCGTCGCGCGCGTTTGGAGGGCGGACACCTCCCACGAGACTGCCCTTATGGACGCGCAGGCCTCCGTGCGCCTCTTTTCTCGCGCCTCGGCAAGCACTTGTTGCCATGCGTCCTCGTCGTGACCGGCCCATCCTTTGAATCCCCATGTGGTGCGCGAAAGGCCTGGTGCATGATGCGCCGCCATAAGGGCGGCCTCCACGGCCAGGCTGTCGGGGTTGGGCGATACCACCAAAAGGCTGGGAGCAACGCCAGGGTCTGTCTGGCGCGTAGCATCGCCCCATCCTCCCAGCTGAAGGAGCGCGGCTGCGTAGTCGGAGCGCAGGCCACCCTTTATGCGCGAACGACCATATGCGCGCTTGAACAGCGGCGTGCCGGCGAGGTCAATTCCCACGAGCGCGCGGTTTCGCGATATGCGCGTGACCACCGTTACGTCGGGGTTGTGGGTGCTTACCTGCGCACGGG
>JAUMWL010000253.1 GCA_030529665.1 Coriobacteriales bacterium | reverse complement strand
GAGTATCCCCTTCGATTGGAAACGGGCGTGCCACAGCCGCTCGTTAGTGTACGGGGTTCCCCGTCCCCACCGTCCCTCCTGTTCATGTATTATTGAACCAATCGCACTGACTGGCGGCATGCGAGGACGAGAGGAGACACCATGTCCAACGCCGAAATACCCTGGCAATTGTTGTTACGAAGACGTGGGGTCCTTGCGCTAGCGATGCTGCTCGTGGCAACGTCGCTGCTGGTGATGCTCACGCCCGTGCGTGCGTTTGCGGATGATAGCGACTCAAGCACAAGAACGCCCGAATGCACTACGTGGGACGACTTTGCGGGAAAGACGGTGGGCATGGTCACGGGGGCGCCTTTTGAGAGCGCACTTCGCCAAAAGTCTCCCGAGGTGGGCGACGTAGTATATTGCGCCACGACCTCCGACCTCATCACGGCATTGCAGTCGAAGAAGATCGACGCATTCCTAAACAACGTCGCCGTTGGTACGCTTTCGGTCAATAGGTACGACGACCTTGCGCTCTTTCCCGAGGTGTTTGACGAGTACGAAATAGGCATTGCCTTGCCCAAGGGCAGCAACCTCACATCGCAGTTTGCCACCATCATAAATCGGCTTCGCAGCGACGGGACCTCCGACGAGCTATGGAACAAGTGGACCTCCGGCGACGAGGGAGACAAGTCCGTGCCAGAGCAGGACTGGGAAGGCGCAAACGGCACGTATTCCGTGGCCGCTTGCCAAAGCCTTGAGCCTATCTCGTACCTTGGGAACGGAAAGATGCTGGGCTTCGAAATAGAGATGTTGCTCGCCTGCGCCAAAGAGCTGGACGTTCATCTGGACTTTGAGCCCATGGAGTTTGGCGACGTGCTTTCGTACATACAATCGGGCAAGGCGGACCTCGGCTGCGGATCGATTCTTATCACGAAGGAACGTGCCGAGGCCATGGACTTTGCACCCACACACAAAAACGACCTCATCTTGGTGGTGCGCTCCGCGGGAGGTGCGGAAGGGTCTGGTACGAGCTGGATCGACGGCATAATCACTAGCTTCCAAAAGACCTTTATCAAGGAGGACCGTTGGAAGCTCATAGTCTCTGGCCTATGCACGACCGCAATCATAACGTTGTGCTCTGGTGTCATGGGCACGGCGCTGGGCTTCGTCACCGTCCTTCTACGTCGTCGGGGCAATCGAGTTGTGGGTGCGATTGTGAATGGCTTCGAGGGACTCATGAACCGCCTGCCCATCATGGTCGTGCTTCTTGTCTTCTACTACGTAATTTTTGGGTCGTCGGGCCTCTCGGGCACCGTCGTGGCGATACTCGCGTTTACGCTTGCTTTCGGTGCCACGTCCGGCTCCATCATGTGGAACTCGGTGAAGGCCGTGGACGAAGGCCAGAGCGAGGCGTCGCTTGCGTTGGGCTTCACGGGGGATCAGACCTTCTTTGGCGTGGTGCTACCCCAAGCGGCGCATCAGTTCCTGCCGTTACTTTCTGGGCAGATCGTGAGCCTTGCCAAGCAGACCTCGGTGGTGGGCTACATCGCCGTCATGGACCTCACCCGTGCGGGCGACGTCATCCGCGGACTCACCATGGAGGCATTCTTCCCGCTGTTCTGCGTCGCGGCCATCTACTTTGCCCTGTGCTGCGTGCTTGCGAGCGTTATGAGCTTCATCATTGGCAAGTTTGACTTTGAGCGCAAACCGCGAACCGTCAAGGGGGTGGACCTGTGAGTTACATTGAAGTCCAACATCTGCGTAAGGAGTTTTTGGACGTCACGCCCCTCAAGGACGTGAACGCCCGTGTTGAGCGCGGCGAGGTAATCTCGATCATCGGTCCTTCTGGCACGGGCAAGTCTACCTTTTTGCGCTGCCTCAACCGCTTGGAGACGCCGACCTCTGGCCACATCCTCATAGACGGCGTGGACATGTGCGATCCCAAGACCAATCTTCCCGCCATGCGCCGCAAGATTGGCATGGTTTTTCAGGGCTTTAACCTCTTTGGGCACATGCTGGTGGTGGAGAATGTCATGTACGGTCCCACCAGGCTCCTTGGGATGGGCAAGCAGGAGGCCTATGACGAGGCAATGCAGCTGCTGGGCCAGGTTGGCCTCAAGGACAAGGCGCTCAGCTTTCCCCATGAGCTCTCGGGCGGACAAAAGCAGCGCGTGGCAATCGCTCGCAGCCTTGCCATGCATCCCGAGGTAATTCTCTTTGACGAGCCCACTTCGGCGCTCGACCCGGCAATGGTTTCCGAGGTGCTCTCGGTCATGAAGGACCTTGCAGCAGAAGGCTACACCATGATTGTGGTCACTCACGAGATGAGCTTTGCACGCAATGTCTCCGACCGCGTGTTCTTTATGAACAAGGGGGAGGTTTGGGAGGCTGGTCCCCCCGAGCAGATTTTTGAGGACCCGCAGCGACCCGAGACGTACGGGTTCGTATTTAGTGCGCGTAGCTGGAAGTGGGAGCTCGCCTATCCAAACAACGACCATCCTTCCATGGAGGGCTCGCTCATGGAGTTCTTTATGCGTCAGCTCGTGGGGCGCCGACTTGCCGATGCCTGCCAGCACGTGGTGGAGGAGCTGGCGGTTGAGTGCTTGCCTTCCGTCGCCCGTCAGGCCGGGGCGAGTGGAACGATTGCCAAGTTCACGCTGTATGTGCCCGAGAGTGGCCAGAAGGCCGTGCTAGAGGTCGACTGCCACAACCTGTTGGAGAATGGCGCGGATCCTGACGACCTTAGGTTCGAGCGCGATCAGCTATCGGTTGCAATCATCGACGGCTACTCCACGCGCGTATCTCCAAAGGGGGATGCTGCTGCTGGCGATTCCGCCGTCATTTGCTACGAAATAGGGTAGAGACGGACAGTGGGGACGGGGACGTTTGCCCGAGCTA
>JAUMWL010000097.1 GCA_030529665.1 Coriobacteriales bacterium | reverse complement strand
GCGCACTGTTGACAGGACGCGCCACACTTCGCTCTCGCTAAGTTAATGACATTGCGGCGCGCCCCGCGGCCCGCACGCCCCGCGCCTTCGTTAACACTCTCCAATACTCCACAATTAATATCCCGGCAAAAGCCCAGTCCCGCGTCCATTCATCATAAGGTCAGCATAAAACTGCAGGTTAGCGAGGTGGGAGACCGTCTCCCACCCAACCGTGGCCGTCACAAAAGCAAGTTGTCAGGCACCGCCCCGTGCAGAATAATTGGGTTTCGCGTAACATACTTATACACAATTTTAAGGTCGTTTTTAGCTGTGGATATAATGCTTATGGCAAGCTGTCGGCATGTGCTCAGCGGCTTGTCGTAAACATGCGGAATGGTCGGGGGGGGGGTATCTACGTGCAACCTCCGGCAAATAGCTTTTTTCGCTAGGCGCACCTCTCCTCGCCAAGCAGGGGCGAGCCAAGCGAAGGAAGCTGCAAACGCGGCGACCTTGACCACATACCTCATGTCGGCGAGTGGCTCCCATGCGAGGACTCGTGCAGATGCTGAGGGGACGAATACGTCCCACTAGGGGCGGTTGCCAACGCGGTGCCACGCGCGCGCGGCAGGTATGGCATGGGCCCAGCGCAAGCTAGCCCATCTGCGCTGCCTGCCACGCAGCCACGGGCGTCGCATGAACCAAGGATACGCTATGACCAAGGCGCAGTGGTACGTCATACAAGTGGTGGGCGGTCGAGAAAACATCGTCGCCCGTCGCATACAGGCCGAGTGCGCGCCAAAGCTTGGCGAGCCCGCTGACCCAGACCTGCTGCAGGAGTGCTTTACCCCCCGGTTTCGCACGCAGCACAAGATTCAGGGCACCTGGTTCACCATAGAGAAGCTCCTGCTTCCGGGCTACGTGATCGCCGTCACGACCGACCCCTACGCCCTCGCGATTCGCCTTTCGCGCATACCCGAGCTCACGCGCATCGTAACCATGGGTGGGACGTTTGTTCCCTTGCGCGACGAAGACCGCACGTGGTTGGAAGAGACAACAAAGCAAGGCGACCGTGTGGTACCCATGAGCGTGGCCTACAAAGACGGCGACACCGTAATCATCACCGACGGTCCGCTCAAAGGCAAAGAAGCCCAGATCACTCGCATAAACCGCTCCAAGAGCCTAGCCATAGTGGAGCTGCGCGTAGGTGGCGTTCGCATAACCGCCCACGTGGGCCTGGCGATTCTTAATGGGCCGCCCCGCACATAGCCACCACGTAGCCACCGCAGGCAACCCCTGCCGCAAACCCCGTCGTCCGCCCGCGTATACCATCAACGAAAGGTCCCGCCACATGCCCAAACCATCCAGCATACAGCACCGCGATTGTGGTCGCGTCCTGCGCGTGGTGTTTGTGGCCAGCCTGGACATGCTTATGGTGGCGGTGTCATACTTCTTTGCCCTTCTTTTGCGCTTTGACTTTCTCTGGACCCAAATCCCGCCCGAGTTTGTGCAGGGCTACCTCACCATGCTGCCCGGCACCTGCATCATAGTGGTGGGCTACCTGTGGATCTTTCGCCTGTATCACAGCGTGTGGAGCTTTGCCTCGGTGGTGGAACTCATGCGCTCCACCGCCGCCTGGCTGGCAATTGGCCTCACGATTCCGCTCATAGCGCTGGTGTTTGGTGTCCATATGCCGGCGTCGTACTGGCTGGTGGGCACGGGCCTTGCCTATGCCCTCACAACCGGCATTCGCTTCTCGTACCGTATGGTGCGCCGCTTTAGCCGCATTCGTATTAACAAGGACAACACCCGCGTAATGATAATCGGTGCCGGCGAGGCGGGCCGCGCCATCATACGCGAGATTGGCACCAGCCCCCAGCTACAGATGCGCCCCGTGGTGGCAATAGACGACAACCCCGCCAAGTGGGGCCGCTACATAGAAGGCATACCCATCGAGGGCGGGCGCGACTCCATTGCCCAAATAGCCGAGCGCCATAACGTAGAGCAGATCATCTTTGCCGTGCCCAGCATGCCCCCCGCCGAACGCGCGGCCGTGCTGGAGCTTTGCCAGCAAACCGGTTTGGAGGTTCGCGCCGTCCCCGGCATGTTCCAGCTCATAGGCGGTCAGGTGAGCGTGTCAAACCTGCGCCACGTGCACCTGGAGGACCTGCTGGGCCGCGAGCCCGTGGTCACGGATGCGCAAGAGGTCCGCTCGTTTATAGAGGGCCGTACCGTGCTGGTAACGGGTGGTGGTGGCTCCATCGGCAGCGAGCTGTGCCGTCAGGTGGCAAAGGACAACCCCGGCCAGCTGGTGATCTTTGACATATACGAGAACAACGCCTACGCCATCCAACAAGAGCTCGCGCGGACTCACCCCAACCTCAACCTGCAAGTGCTCATAGGCTCCGTGCGCGACGCGGAGCGCGTCAACAACGTGTTTGAGACCTATCGTCCCGATCTGGTGTTCCACGCGGCGGCTCACAAGCACGTGCCCCTAATGGAGACGAGCCCCAACGAGGCCATAAAGAACAACGTGTTTGGGACTCTCAACTGCGCGCGCGCCGCAATTACATACGGCACTGCGCGCTTCGTGCTTATATCCACCGACAAGGCGGTGAATCCCACCAACGTTATGGGTGCTACCAAGCGCCTGTGCGAGATGGTGATTCAAGGCTGCGAGGCCCGCGCCCGCAAGGAGGACGCAAAGACCACCTTTAGTGCCGTGCGCTTTGGCAACGTGCTGGGCTCCAACGGCAGTGTGGTGCCCCTCTTTGAGCAGCAAATCGCCCACGGAGGTCCCGTTACCGTAACGCATCCACAAATCACCCGCTACTTTATGACCATCCCGGAGGCCGTAAGCCTGGTGCTGCAAAGCGCCTGCTACGCCGAGGGTGGCGAGATATTTGTTCTGGACATGGGCGAGCCCGTGCGCATAGACAGCATGGCAAAGAACCTCATTCGCTTGGCCGGATTCGAGCCAAACGTGGACATCAAGATCGTGTACACCGGCCTGCGTCCGGGCGAGAAGCTCTACGAGGAGCGGCTCATGGACGAGGAGGGCCTGCGCAAGACCCCAAACAAGCTCATTAGCGTGGCCCGTCCCGTGATCATGGACTACAAGCAGCTCAAGCGCGAGCTTGTCAGCTTGGAGGCCGTTGCAAGCGATCCCACCACCGACGTTCGCCCCAAGCTCCAACAGCTCGTCCCCACGTATCACCCCACCAATTGAGCAGACCCACTCATGTTAAACAACCATGAAAACCGCAATCTCAAGCACGCACCTGGCCTAAAATAATCTTTCTCAATCCCAAATTCGAAAGGTGCCTCCATGGAAGACTCCTTTGCCGAAGTTGACATACTCGAGCTCATAAAGAAGAACTTCGTGTTGCTTGTTGCGGCCACGTTGGTGTTTGGCGTTGTGGCATTTGCAGCATCGTATTTGCTTCCAAACACATACACCGCATCAACCAGCATGTATGTGCTCAGGCAAAAGAACAACGAGGATACCGTAAAGGCAACGGGAGAAGAACTCAGCTACGCAAACACGATCGCCGGCGACGTCTTGGCCATCATGAACTCGTCCCTCGTAAAGAAGGACGTGGCGGAAGAGCTGGGCATAGGAGGCCTGGGCGGTTGTTCCATCGCCACCAGCAACGAGAGCAGCAGCCGTCTGGTCACGCTCACCGTAACGGGTCCAGACCCCGAGCTCGTGGCGCAAGTCGCCAACTCAACCGTTGCCAACACCGCAAAACGTGCCAAAGAAATAATGAAGATAAGCGCCATCAACGTGATCGACGAAGCGGTGCCTGCGGGTGGTCCCTCTGGTCCGGATCACAAGCGCATCGGTCTTTATGGCGCAGCCGCGGGCTTCGCACTGGCGTTTGCCATCTCATTCATCCGAGCGGCAATGGACACACGCATACGTACCGGTGACGAGGCCACCAAGCTCACGGGCGTACCGGTAATCGGCCACTTTGGCGAGGTAGAAGCATAGCTTGGCGGATTGGGGCCAGTCCCCAGTCCGCCAACCCCATTCGTCACGTACGGGGGTTGTCTCCTATTGCCCTGCAAATACAAGCCACGGGTTTGCGTCGCCCGGCGGGGCCTGTGCGTGTGCCCCTTTGGTATATCCTTGGGTACGGCAGGCGCGAATACGGTAGGCACGGGAGGGGGGCGAGCGGGTCGCCAGAGAATGACTTTGTAATCTCGTACAGGGGGGAGCCTGCGCTCGTTGAGTGAAAGTCGAACAACGGTCGCATGACAAGCCTGCGCTAATACGGTGCGCATCCGGCGATTAAGTTCGCCGATACGAACGTTGGAGGGGGTGAGGGCTTCGTTACCTTGCCGCTCTATGCGCTTGGGTTCTTGGAAAGCCCGGTGCAGGACCTTGTGGTGCCGCCTCGTGTGGGAAAGCGCCATTTGGACGTGCGAAACTGGCCATAAATATGGCGTTTTGGGTAGTTTTACGGTCTCGCGAAAAACGGGGCTTCATTTGCACCCTCGCTTACCTGCGGCTTTGTGGGTCAGGTCTCCCGCCGATGGAGAAATCGCATCCGCAAACTACCCAAAACGCGTGAAAAGTGGCCAGTTTTGGATGGCGAGATGGCGCTGTGGTCATGCAGACGCAGGACCCGCGCGCCGAGGCAGGCGGCGACGAGGCATGCTCAAATGCGGAGCTGCCGCAACAGGGCTTCGAGGCTGTGTGGCATGTCGCGCCGAATGCGCGATTGGGGATTTGTCGGTGCCGGCATGTGGCAGGGGCCTTGCCCGTGATTCTCGCAACATTTGATGGGGAAGCTCCGGCCGACCCGCGAATGGTCGGTCCATGTGAGGATCGCCTCGCCGGTGCTGCGTGGTAAGCTTGTCTCGGGCGTAAGGGTCGTCTGGCGGCGTGGAAGGGAGGACAACATGGGT
The DNA here is from genome assembly GCA_030529665.1 of Coriobacteriales bacterium. Taxonomy (GTDB): domain Bacteria; phylum Actinomycetota; class Coriobacteriia; order Coriobacteriales; family Atopobiaceae; genus RUG440. The sequence goes on along the minus strand of JAUMWL010000097.1, from coordinate 6,123 downwards.
GCGTACTTGAACCCCGGGGCGGAGGCCTTCGAGGAGGCCATAAACTCGCAGATCTTCGTCGACAAGACGGGCATGATCCGCCACCTCAACGTTGTCGTGAGGACGAAGCAGAAGTACGTCAGCGTCTCCCGTCCCCGTCGGTTCGGGAAGACGATGGCGGCTGACATGATCTGCGCGTACTACGGCCGCGGCGCGAACTCAAGGGGGCTCTTTGAGAGCAAGGCGCTCGCGCACGGCGGCGTCGAGGACAGCGGGGGCCTCGCGTGGGACATCTATCTAGGCCGCTTCGACGTAATCCGCCTCGTCATGACCAGGTTCTTCAAGAGGAGCGTCCCCGTCGGGAAGTCCCTGCAGAGGCTGCAGGCGCTCGTGGTACGCGACCTCAAGATGGCGTACCCCGAGGTGGACATCTTCGATGCGGGCGACCTAGCGCAGTGCATCGAGGACGTCTGCTGCGCCACAGGGCGCCTGGTGGTCGTGGTAATCGACGAGTGGGATGCCGTGTTCCGAGTCCGGAAAGACGACAGAGAAGGACAGACGGAATACCTGGACTTCCTTAGGGACCTGCTAAAGGACAATAGCAACATTGCCCTGGCGTACATGACCGGCATCCTCCCGATCAAGAAGTACGGCGAGCACTCGGCCCTGAACATGTTCACGGAGTACTCCATGACTGCACCTCGCCAGCTCGCCCCCTACACGGGTTTCACTGAGGGGGAGGTGAGGGCGCTGTGCGAGGGCTATGGGATGGACTACGTGGAGGTGTCCGACTGGTACGACGGATACCTGGTCAGCGACCGGATCCCGCCGGAGAGGCGGGAGGAATACCGCGAGGGCACGTACGACGGGCACAAGCTGTCCATATATAGCCCCCTGTCCGTGGTCGAGGCGATGACCACGGGCCGGATTGGGAACTACTGGAACAAGACCGAGACCTACGAAGCCCTCGCCGAGTACATTCGCAGGGATTACGACGGCCTTAAGGAGGCCGTCACACTGCTCATGGATGGCGGCAGGATCAGGATCGACACATCTACCTACCAGAACGATATGACCACGTTCCACGGCAGGGACGACGTGCTCTCCCTCCTGATCCATCTGGGGTACCTCGGCTTCGACGACGAACGGAGTGAGGTGTTCGTCCCCAACCGGGAGATCTTGGATGAGTTTAAGACTTCCACCAAGGGCAGCGAGTGGAAAGCGGCGTTTCGTGCTTTTGACAGATCAGAGGAGCTGCTGCGGGCAACGTGGGATGAAAATCCAGACATAGTTGCGGAGCTTCTGGAGGAAGCACATAACCAGGCGGGGAATAAGACCTATAATGATGAAGCCGCATTAAGCTACGCAGTTCAGTTAGCGTATTTCACTGCCCAGAGATACTACACGACGATCCTCGAACTGGACAGCGGGAAGGGCTATGTTGATATAGCTTATCTGCCTTCTCCGATGCATCCAGACATTCCGGCGCTTATCATTGAGCTGAAATACAACAAGACGGCAGACACAGCGATGAAACAGATCAAGCGTCAGAAATATACGGAGAGACTTGAGCACTATAAGGGAAACATCCTGCTCGTGGCGATCGACTATGATAAGGACGTCCCCCACAACAAGCTGGAGTTCAAGCGCCACACGTGCAGAATCGAGAGGGTCTGATTGGCAGGCGCGCGGTCGGCTTCCGCGCCGTGACCCTCCGACATAAAAGTTTCAACCCGTACACTTTTTGGTCGAAATACATCTCTACTGCGTACAGTTTTGGGTCGTTTGTGTACGCGGTGGGGATCCATTTCGGACGAAAAGTGTACGGGTTGAAGCTTTGATATGGCCACTGCAAGTTGCGGCTATCGCATGGCCTTAGCTTGGCAAGCAAAGGGAAGTATCCCCACTTGCTCGGCTCAATCATTCTTTAGGAGAAGGCGGTTGATTGGCGTGGCTCACCTGCTACGATGACGCATCCCTCGTACGGGGAACAGAGAGTACGGAGCTAAGAAGCTCGCGGTTGACGACGATGGGGTCATCCATAGTCTCCAAGAAGTCGAAGTCCGTGTTTCCCGACTGGCTTGAATCTACGCGCACGTTCAGAATCGCCTTAGGCACAGGAGGCTTTTCGGTTGGAGCCAGAAAACGAACAGCACTCAGGAAAGCGATTACGAGGACTAGAAAAATCCCCACCATAAGTATCTGAAAAAAGTCACGAAAGTACTCCCCAATTTATCCACTGGTCGAATACGAACCATTACGCTCTTGCAAGCGGTTGATTGCTATCCAACCAATTTGTTTTGTTCCCTATAATAGCGAATAACGAGCTCATGTGTACGAGAATCCATAAGCCGAATCTCCCAGTCAAAAAAGAGCATTGACAATAAAGGAATGTTATAGTTCTGTTCGATTTGCGTAAAGCAAAGGCAACTCGCAAAGCTTTCCTCGTAGCTCACGTCATGGCCGGTTATGCGTGGAAAGTGGACGCCCTGCTTGATTCGCGCGATGGCACATTGCTTTTCCGAATCTGTAAGTGAGTCAAGATGTCTGACCGCCACCTTGTCGAAGTTGGCCAAAACTGTGCAGCCAATTAGTGCTGCTAATCGTTCGTTCAAATGCAGCGCAGCATACTCCTCGTCCACAAATGAGGGCCCGCATACGCGAAATCGCCGACGAGTACGGCGTGGAGGTGATGGACCCCGTCGTGCGCAACACGGTGAGCGCACGCAAAGCGCAGCGTCACGGCATGCCCCTGCGCGACTTCGCTCCACGCTCAACTGCGGCAGTGGACTACGAGCGGGTAGTGGATTGGTATCTGGAGAAGCTAGGCCATGAGGGGAGCGAGAACGATGGCAGGTAACACGCACGAAGACCCGCTGACCTATAGCTTAAGGCGCAGAAAGGGACGCAGTGTTCAGTCCGTACCAGCATCCGAGCGACATGCGAAGGGCGGCTCCCGCAAGCCCGGTACCAAGCAGTCCATGCTCTACATGCCACCTGACCTCCATACGGCGGTGCAGATGCGCAAAGCCGTCACGGGCGCGGACATGGGGGACATCATGCTCCAGATTCTGCGCGAGGGCTTGGCGGAGGAGTTGGAGATGGTGAGAAAGCTCGCGAAGTAATCGCTCTGTACGATATGACGAGTGGAACTCAATCAGGGAACGGTACATCGTCGTTCCCGCCGTCGCTATCGAGCAAAGGCTCGATAACCTAACCGGGCGTAAGCTTATCAACTCTTCGCTAATAGTATATAAATAGCAAGTAAGATATGTAACCAACAATGGATACATGTATCTAACGCCATGTCGAACGCTATCGCACATGCAAACAAGATTGATATATGCCCAGCTAGAAACCGCTTATTCGCATGATTTCTATGTATTGCAAGTGAAGATTGGACTGCTTTTTGGACTCTTTAGGAATCCTGTAGCCACTCATGCCGTTTGTTCCGTAGAATAATAGCTCACTTGTGGTAATGATTCGGGGGGGTTGCTCACATGGACGTTGCGAACAACCCTGCACAACAAGTGGTGCTGAGGGGTCTCATCGGCTTCCTTTTGGTGACCAGCGCCTTAGCCCTATCCATATCACGCGGCCTCATGGTGCCCATCTGGCTCGCTTTGGGATGCGGCTTTGTCCGCGTTCTTGCTCTTTGGGGCGCACTTGCATTACTCCACGAAGGCAAGCGCCTACAGATCGTCGGGCGTACTGTAAACTCTCTCTATGAAGTATCACAGCATTGCGGTAGGCAAAACGCTGCCCCGCAACAAACATGACTACCACAACGCGAGCTCTGATGCACGCCGCCTGTGCAGGATTTCCGATTCTAGTTGGGCAGGTGTTGTAGACGGAACCTCGTGAACCTGGGGGGATGCGTTCCCCTACGGCGCACCTTGAAAACCGCATGTAATGACTTAACAACCTTGCGCTTGATGTGGGAGAGGGTGAAGCTCTGCTACGCAAGCGCCTTAAGACGGCGCGACGGAGGGGATGCGTCCCCTCCGCGCGTCGGTTAATCAAGGCTCTGTTGATATGAGGCCACACTCCTTGCGGGCTCACGTGAGCGGAGCTGAATAGATAGGGCGGTTTGGCTGTTCTTCGGGAGCAAGAATCGCATCCATGGCGTATGGTGTTCTTGGCATGCGGAAGCACCTAAAACAAGTGTCTGAATCAATGCGTGGGCATATGGTAATGTGGATTCAACAGCCAGTCGTGTATTGCAACAGAACTGCGGAATCAGAATGGTATTGGAGATTCATCCAAGACTGGTTTGGTCCCACTACGCGATGACGACATACGCCGTGCGGATGACGCCGAGCGACGTGTATGCCGAACAACCAGCAGAAGAGCCTGGCGGCATAGCGTGGTAAGGTTTGTCCGCACACTACCCGAACGTCGATCCTTGATAACCGCATACCTGTATAAAAACACTATCGACGACAAGTTGGATAGAGGGTGAAGCTCTGTCGGCTTGTCGCACTAATACTTACTGTGCCAAGGGTTGTGTGCCTCTCGCTCTTCGATTGGAGAGGCGCACAACCCTTGGGACTCACAAAAGAAGCGATTCCGTTGACCTGAGGCCTCGATACCAGAGGCTTCAGCTGAGCGGAATTGACTATATGGACAAATAAGGAGTGGCGACAGAGCTGCCCCCATCGCCAAGTCACGCGCTTGGTGACTTCTACGTTGCGCGAAGGAGGTGAGCCCCATGGTCGACAAAGGCAACCTAGCACGCGATAGGCAATGGATCATGCATTCTGGCCTCGTGATGATAGGCGACGCGTTGCTTATAGGTGCAGCGTTTGGCTTTGCCCTGCTTATGAGGTTCGACTTCCTGTTTGGGGAGATTCCACACGAGTATGTCGTGGGATACGAGCTGAGTATTCTGCCCCTGATAGTCTCTGTAATAGCAATCATGTGGTGGCGAGGCCTCTACCGCAGTATTTGGAGCTTTGTCTCGGTATCTGAGCTGATACGACTCATAGAGGCATGGGCGATTGAGGGTGCGCTAATTTGTGTGGCTGCTCTTTCTTTCGCTCCGCGCATGCCAGCGTCGTTCTGGATTGGCGGCTCGCTGCTCTCGTTCGTCCTGACGGCGGCGCTCAGACTATCGTACCGCCTGTTCCGCATACTGGTGAACAGTCGTGAGCGCCGCGATGAGCTCAAACGCGTGATGGTGGTGGGTTCCGGTGAAGCAGGCCGTGCACTCATTCGCGAGATGAACGTGACGCCCGGCTTGCACATGCGTCCCGTGTGCGCCATCGACGATAGTCCCGCTAAGCTTGGTCGTCTCATCAACGGCGTGCCCGTGGTGGGAGGCAGGTACGATATCGCAGCTTGCGCCAAGAAGTACGAGACAGACGTAATCGTGGTCGCAATCCCTAGCGCAACCGGCACGCAGCGTAAGGAGATCGTGGAGCTGTGCCAAGCAACCGGGCTAGACGTTCGTGTGGTGCCCAGCATTTTCCAGCTGGTGGGTGGCGAGGTGAGTGTTAGCGAGTTGCGCGAGATAAGGATCGAGGACCTACTCGGTCGCGATTCGGTGCTGGTGGACGGTAGCGGCATCCATGTCCTCGTTGCCGGAAAGAGCGTGTTGGTAACAGGTGGCGGCGGATCCATCGGGAGCGAGATCTGCCGCCAGGTTGCCAGCGAGGGTCCAGCCACGCTTGTAATCTTCGATGTTTACGAGAACAATGCATACGCCATCCAACGAGAGTTGTGGCGTACGTACCCTGATCTCAACCTAGTGACCCTTATTGGGTCGGTGCGTGATGAGGAGCGCGTTCGCGCGGTGTATGATGTCTTCCGGCCGGATGTCGTATTCCATGCGGCTGCCCACAAGCACGTCCCGCTGATGGAGGACTCCCCGCTAGAGGCCATAAAGAACAATGTGTTTGGCACGCTCAACTGTGCCCGTGCTGCGTTGGAATATGGCACGGACCGCTTTGTGCTTATAAGCACCGATAAAGCTGTAAATCCCACGAACGTTATGGGAGCTTCCAAGCGCCTGTGCGAGATGATCGTGCAGGCAGAGGCCCGCAAGGCCACGCGCGAAGGCGCCGTAACTACGTTCTCAGCGGTGCGCTTTGGCAACGTGCTGGGCTCCAACGGCAGCGTGGTGCCCCTCTTCGAGAAGCAGAT
>JAUMWL010000096.1 GCA_030529665.1 Coriobacteriales bacterium | reverse complement strand
TTTTTCGAAAATCCCGCTTGACACGACGATGGGCATATGAGGGGTTACCCCTTTTTGCTCACCAAGAACGCAAGCACGCGGCGGGCGCTTCTTTGCAGTTCCGCACGCGAGATGCCCTTGGGTCGTTCCATCACGCGCGCCACGTGGCTCATGCTTCCCGGCATGAGGACGTCCACGCCAGCGCGAATGCGGTATGCGTTGTTGCGCAGCTTGGGAAACTCGGGGCTGCGCGCCGGTCGCATCCACCAATCGGTGATGACCACGCCGCCAAAGCCCCAGTCGTGGCGTAGCACGGTGGTCGCCAAGTCGTAGCTGTAGTGCGCCCACACCCCGTTGACCTTGTTGTATGACGTCATAATGAGCGCGGGCCTTGCCTTGCGCACGCAGATCTCGAATCCGCGCAGGTAAATCTCGCGAAGCGCTCGCTCGCTTACGCACGAGTCGCTGGTGTTGCGACGCGTCTCCTGGTTGTTGCAGGCAAAGTGCTTGGGGCATGCGGCCACGCCCACGCCTTGCAGCCCGCGCACCACGGCGGTGGCCATAAGGCCGCTTACCAGCGGATCTTCGCTAAAGTACTCAAAGTTGCGACCGCAGCGCGGGTCGCGCTGTATGTTCATGCCGGGGGCGAGCAGCACGTCCACGCCATTTGCCCTTAGCTCGTTGCCCGTTGCCGCATAGAGTCTCTGCACGAGGTCGGTATCCCACGTGCAGGCGAGCGTCGTGGCGCAGGGCAGCAAAGAGCACCTGCGTTGCAGGCGTCCTCCCGAGGGGCCGTCCGCACAGATGGCCGCGGGCACGCCGCGCTTGCGCAGGCTCGGCGTCACCCCGCCAAACGCGCCGGCGTTGCCGGGAGTTCCCAGTGTGCTGTTCATGGCGCCTTCGCCGCAGGTAAGAGCCTCCAGCTCTTTGTCGCTGAGCCCGGCAACAAAGTCGTCTAGCGCGGCCCTGCCATCGATGACGTCGTCAAACAAGACGGGCTTCTTGGCGCTAGAACTCCCGTTTGCCGTAATCGGTGCGGGTAGGTTGCGTACGATGCGCTCGCGCAGGTCATCGCTCGACTGGCATAGGGGAGTGCAAGACTCCACGACAACGCGCTGGCCCACCTCAACAATCGTTGCGGTTCCGGTGCAGTCAAGCTGATAGCTGCCGGCATCGAGCACAAACGCATGCGAGTCCTTGTCATACGACGCCAAGTTCTTGGCAGAGCACGCAAGCTCGAGCACTTGCGACTCGCCGGGCAACAGCTCGCACGTCTTGCCAAAGGCCGCCAGAATGCGCACGGGCTTGGGAATGCCCTCGCGCGGCGGCTGGCACCATAGCAGTACGGTCCTGCGTCCAGCGCGAGCACCAATGTTGGTTACGCGTACGCGCACGCCAATGTGCGCCGAGCCTGGCGTGCCGTCCCACGCCTGGTAATCCGCGGTCTTCTGCTCCATGGCCGCCAGCTCCGTGGTCTCCACTCCCATTATCTCCACGGAAAACGTGGTGTACGAGAGCCCGTGCCCAAAGCAAAAGAGCACGTCTTGCGGCGCATGCGTGTCAAAGTGCCTGTATCCCACAAAGATGTCGTCCAGGTAGTCAACCTTGTGCTTGCTGCCAAAGGTCGTACTGCTGGGGTAGTCTTTGTAGCTGCGCGCCAGGGTGCACGCAAGTCGACCCGACGGGTTTACGCATCCATAGAGCACGTCGGCCACGGCGTTGCCCGCCTCCATGCCGCCCGCCCAGGCAAGCATCACCGCGCTCGGTGCGCGGTCTAGCGCCTCCACCCACGAGAGGTCGATAACGTTGGTGGTGTTTAGCACCACGACGGTGCGCTCAAACGTGCTGGTTACGGTTGCGAGTAGCGCCTGTTCCTCGTCCGTCAGATAATACCCGCCGGGAGCGAGCGGCATGTCAAGGTCTTCTCCGGCGCAACGGCCAATCACGACTAGTGCCGTGCGCGCCGTGCATGCTGCTGCCTGAGCGAGCTCGGTCGAGACGGGCATCTCGGGATGATGCGTTGGCCAATGCCCCCACCAGCCGCTGTCCGCCGCATTCCTCTGGTCTGTGCACCAGTCGGCGTAGACCTGCGCAAGAACGTGGCTGTATGTTGCGCCAACGTGAGCGAGCCCGTCCATAAGGTTAGAGGCATAGGGGGAATGCACGCTGCCCCCACTGCCGCGGCCCATGTAAAACCAGTCAAGGGCGCATCGACCAAAGACCGCGACTTCCTCGTTTGGTTTGAGCGGCAGCGTGCCGTCATTTGTGAGCAGGACGCAGCCCTCGGCAGCGGCGACGCGCGCAAGACGCGCCACCTCGGCAGACGTGCGCTCTCCTGCGTTGGCGTGCGCGACGTCGTCCTCCTGCTGGGCCAACCCGTTGCCCATAACGGAGTCAACGACCCACTGTGCCGCGCGACGTGCGCGTCTTTGCAACAAACCCACGTTGCTCCTCTCTGCCAGGCATTACCTTGGAATGCACGTGACAAACGGGCTACTGCCCTTTTGTCGCCGACTTGTGGCGAGTGCTACGCGGACTCGCCTTGGGGGTGAGAGGTGAGGTGCCAGCCGCGACAGTACGAGCAACGGTAGGCGTGTAGTCCCGTGGTGCCGTATGCCGCACATGCCGCGATGGCGTCCTGTGCCTCGCCGCGCGTGGCATAGCGGTTCTTTGATGCACATGCCTTTTGGCGCAGGGCCTCCGCGCGCTCGGTCTCGGCGGTCTTGCGGCGTCGCTCCTCTTGGGCAAACACGTCGTCCACGCCGGACCCATCGAGCCCATACGATCCAAGCCCCGCCTCGAAGGCCTTCCTTTGCCGTTTGAGTGCCGAACGTTTGTGACTTGCCATGGCGTCGCTCCTCGTTCCGGCTATTGCAGGCGGCTCTTAAAGTGCTCCAACGCGGCGGCGATGCCGTCCTCGTTGTTAGAGAGCGTAACGTAGTCGGCCACGGCCTTTACCTCGTCCACGGCGTTGCCCATGGCCACGCCAATGCCCGACCACTCTATCATGGACTTGTCGTTTTGCGCGTCGCCGAAGGCGATCACCTCGGACTGGTCGATGCCTAGCGTGGCAAACGTCTCGCGCAGCGCCTTGGTCTTGTCGACGCCTAGCGGCGTAAACTCGTAATAGTATGGCGCGGTAAACATGGACGAGAGCTCGCCCTCAAAAGGCGCCGCCATCTGCTGCCATACCTGCTGCAGGTACTCGGGCTGCCCTGCGACCAGGATCTTGTTTAGCTCCCAGTCCATAAACTTGGCGTTGTCTGCCACTTCGCACATCAGGTAGTTGTTGTTGTGCGCCTCGTATTCGGCAATCTCCCACGGCTCCCCGTCTCGCACTATGGAGAAGAACGCGTTCTCCAGGTACATGTAGTCGCCGCGGTCGTAGATGGGGCACACGTCAAAGTTGTGCATGTGCTCCAAGACGCGCTGACCCTGGCTCACGGTAAGGGTCTGCTGAAAATAGACCTGGCCCGTCTGGCAGTTCATGGCCTTGGCGCCGTTAAAGCATACGAATATGCCGTTGTGGTGCGCCATGTCCAGCGTCTTTGCCATGCGGGTGAGTCCCATGTTGGGACGCCCGGAGGCCAACACGAGCACCGCTCCCGCATCCTGCGCGCCCAGCAGCGCCTCGCGCGTGCGCGGGGTTATTTCCTTCTGGTCGTTGGTAAGCGTACCGTCGATGTCGAGCAGAATGGCCTTTATCATGGGTCCTCCTAACGTCGTTGCGCCCTTATGCCATTCTACGATAAGGGCGCAACGACGTTAAGCGTGCAACAACACTGGATGTGCGATTGGTCGGCCTATGCAAACTCCCGCGTGAGCCATGCCACAATGTCGTCGCTCTCGTACATGGGCACGCCGTCAATAAACAGGCACGGTACCTGGCGCTTGCCGCCTACGCGCACAAGGGTGGTGGCTGCCTCGTTGCTGAGCAGGATGTTCTTGAGCGTGATCTTGTTGGTGATGCCAAGCCTGCGCATGGCGCGCAGCACCTTTTGGCAGTAGGGGCACTCGTCGTAGTAGTACAGGTCCAGGGTCTTTGCCATGACGGCTCCTTTTGTTGAGGTGGTTGTGCGCCTTGTAGTATACCCATCGTAAACGCTGTTTCACACAGCTAGATCTCGTAGCACCACACCGGTTCGGGCTGCCCGATTTGGCGGATTACGATTTCCTGGTCCTTTACGCCTACGCGTGCGTTTGGTGGGACCGACTCGCACACAAACGCGCTGCCGCCAATGACCGATCCCGACCCAATGACCGTGTCGCCGCCCAGCACGCTTGCGTTGGAGTACACCGTTACGTAATCGCCCAGCGTGGGATGGCGCTTTGTGCCCGAGAGCAGCTGTCCTTGGCGCGTGGACGTGGCGCCCAAGGTCACGCCCTGGTAGATCTTTGCGTGATGCCCAATCTGGGTGGTCTCGCCAATCACCACGCCCGTGCCGTGGTCAATAAAGAAGTACTCGCCAATGGTCGCGCCGGGGTTGATGTCGATGCCCGTGCGGCTGTGGGCGTACTCGCTCATCAGGCGCGGGATAAGAGGCACGTTGCGCACGTACAGCTCGTGAGAAATGCGATGGACCAGAATGGCAAACACCCCGGGATAGGTGAGGATTACCTCCTCGCGACTGAGTGCCGCCGGGTCTCCCTGAAAAGCCGCCTCCGCATCCTTTAGGATGAGGTCCTGAATGCGGGGGAGCTCGTCCAAGAACTCCTGCGTAATGGCATGTGCCTGCAGGTGGGCGACCTCTTGGGTCAGGCTCCAGTCCTTGAATCGCAGCGAACGCTCAATTTGCTCGCACAGCACGCGCTCTATGCGAGAGAGGCGCTCGACCACCAAGATCTCGGTGCTCTGCCCTGCGGCAGACTCGTCGTCAAAATACCCCGGAAAGAGCAGGGCTCGGATTTCGGCAATGAGGCCGTACACCGCACTGCGCCGAGGAAAGATGCGTTTATGCTCGGTAAAGAATGCCTCCTCGGCCTCGTAGCCCTTGAGTATGGCGGTTATGCGACTTGTGAGCCTGTCTGTTTGCATCGCAGCTCCTTCACTCTGATTTGGTGAGAAGAGCATAGCATAATTCCTAGTATATTACTAGGAATTAAATTGTTCATCAAAGGTCGCAGGGGTCGATACCCCACGGACACAGCGGACAAATCAACGGTAGTACTTGGTTTCCTCTACCAGACGGCTGACCTCTTCGGCAATCGAGGTGCCTTCGTCGGCGACTTCGCTACGTGAAAGCTTTGCCAGTTCTGCCGACAGCTTGTTGAGCTCAAGCAGAAGGCCTTCGTTGGCAGAGCGCAGATCGTCCATTTCGGACATGGTGTCACGCAGAAGCGACCAGCGCTCGATGCGCGCCGGATCCTGCCTCCCGTTGTGCGTTTCGCCACCAGTAACGTAATAATGCTCCATGCGCTCGTACTCGTCCACGTCAAAGGTCTGCACTCGGTTGGCCAGCAAAGCGCAGTTGCGCTCAATCGCGCCGATGGCCTTGGTCGCTGTGGACACAAACCGGTCCCAGCTTATGGTGCCCTCTTCAAACTCGTCGTCAATCTGCATAAACAGGCTCGATCTCTGCAGTGACGTTGAATTGAGCACGTTTATAACATTACGGGCGTACCGTCCCACCACGCGGTTCTGCTCGTAGTTGCGCATCACCATAGTAATGGACTCAGCCGAAACGTTACCGTCTGCGTCGAAGTGCCTATAGGGGTACCGCGGAGTAGGGCGCTGGGCTGGCTCGGCATGTGGGGCCTGGTATGCTGGTTCCGGGTTAACCTTTGCCTCGTTGGCTCGGGCCTCGGCCACCTTGTCCTTTGCGGCGCTAACTTCGGCCCCAACCTTTTCTGCTACCTCGCGAAACACCTCAGATGCGCCGTCGGTAATGTGCTTGATGTCCCGCGTTGCGCCGGGAAGCTGCTTGGAGGCGCCACGCACGAGCTTGAGGACACCCCATACCACGAGCGCGGTAACTCCTGCGAGCAAAAGCGGGGTGACGAGTGCGCTCGCAATGGCCAACACGAGTGCCACGCCGGTAACAAGGAATATCAACACAAGAAGGCCTATCAAGGAGGCTCACCGCCCTCGGTCGATTGCGTCAATCCGGCATATTATCTCATATGCAACGTTAACGTGCATTGGATTAGCGCCCGCTTTGCGACATTTTGGCCTTTTGGGGCTCTTTAGCCAAGCGAATTAGTGGGCAATAAAAACTACAACTACAACAAAACCCCAGTTGGCGAAAACCGATATTGGAATAACAGGCCTCGTATTGCCCACTAGCTATTTTAGCTAGTGGGCAATACGAGGCTTCAGACACCCGTTTTCAGAAACATTACCTGCGAAAACGTGCTAGTTGAGAGTTTTATTGCCCACTAAATGAGCGATTTGAAGAAGGCACATTCGTCGTCGTTGCAGCGCGTTGCCTCGGCGAGCTTCATGTTGCAGTGGAACACGTGGCCCAGCTGCAGCTCATCGCTTCTGTAGTACCTATAGCACACCTCAACGTTGAGGTCGCTGAGGGCTTGTACCAGCGGAAGCGCGTCGGACTTGAGGAAGTCGCCGTCGGCGGTCATCACGAATGCGGGAGGGAACTTGTCGTTGACGTGCAGAAGGGGAGAGATGAGCTCGCATTCGTCCTCTGTACCTCCACCGGGGAGCAGGTCGGCCATGAGGCTGGACGTGAGGTCGAGCATTGGGTCGTCATGCTTCTCTTGCGAGACCACGATCTTGTAGGCCCCGCAGTTGAGGGCCACGCCCGCGGGCACAAATCCAGCCGGAGGGCAGACGCCGAGGCTCGCAGCATACTCGTCGTTTACGCAGGTCGCGCAGAACATGCTAAGCATGTGCGCGCCGGCAGAGTCGCCCACGGCAAACACGTGATTCGTGTCGAATCCGTATTCCTCGGCATGGCTGAGCGCCCACGCAAATACCGCGCAGGTGTCCTCCATGCTGCAAGGGAACTTGTACTCTGGTGCCAGGCGGTACGTAAAGTTGACCACCGCAAACCCGCGCTGTGCCAAGCTCATGCAGTACCACTGGTAGCGCTCCTTGTCACCGTATACCCAACCGCCGCCATGGACGCTCACTATAACAGGCAGGACCTCGCCTTCCCTGTTGCGTGGCCGGTACACATCGAGCATCTGACACGGGTCGTCCGTGACATAGGCAATGTCGTCAAAACGCACGACGTCATCGGGCGTGGTGAGTCCCGCATCGCGAACGTCGTCGCCTTCCTTGAACATCTTACGTACGGTATCGCTAACGACTGACATGGTTACCCCTCTCAATCTGTTAAACCTTGCGTTCTTTAGTGGCTATGCGCCAAAGATGAGGTGAAGCAAAAACGAGGTGACGCAGATTCCCACGGCAGGACCGTCAATGTGCGTGGAGCACTGCTCGTTAAAGCACTTTGCCGTAAGCAGGTAGATTATGTTGGAGATCCAGCCAAAGAGCACGGCCAGCACAATGTTTCCGCCGGTAAGGCCCAGCGTTACGCCCACGATGCTGGTTATCTGGTGCGTGGTGGGCATCTTCTGCCCGCTTCCCGCGTAGTCAAAGATCAGGAGCAAGGCCGAAATAGAGAAGCCCACGCCATAGAACTCGGGACCAGCCTCTTGCAAGATAATGGCAAACACGGTGGCCACGGCAAGGCAGTTGATCGACTGGAACACCCAGTACCTCCACCCCTCCTCGCGATAGTACTCCGTGGCCTCGGGGTTCCACTTTCTGCCCGTGCTAAGCGTAAGGCGCACCACGATGCCCACAAGCACGATGGCAAGCGCGCCGCAGTCGGTGGGCATCCCCATGTACGAGAAGAGCGAGAACAGCAGGTAGCCCACCGTGCCAGAAAGGCCGCCTATGAGCATGAGGCTCGTGTCGTGGGCAAAGATGAGCGAACGCGTGATGTCCCAGCCCTTTACCTCGTCGGGATACTTCCGCGCGGCAACGGCTGTGGCAACGGCTGCGGCGTTAAAGATGATGGCTGGGAGCAGCAGCGTGTTGAGTACGGTGTCGCCCAACAGCGTGGGCTCTACCCCGGCCGCCTTGAGCACGTATACCACTATGCCGGCAAAGCCCGTGCAAATAAAGGTTTGCACGCCACCGCACATGGCGCCTAAGATGCCAACGCCAAACGAGAACAACGCCAACGAAGGTTCAAAGAACATGTCCGCCTCCTAAAAAGAACTGTCAACCTGCGAGACTCTTAATTAAAGAATATGTGAACATGTTTATGAGAGTTGGCGTGGCAACCAGTTTTTTTGCAAACGGTGGGCGAGCCGGGGGAAAGGAGCTAGCCCGGCGACGACGGGGACGTCGTCGGGCTACTCGCCGCTGGCGCCGTAGTTGGAGAGCACGCGTGCGGAGGGGTCGTCAACGTTGCAGCCCTCCCACGTGCGGTTGGGCATCCAGAATCCGCAGACCATGGGTGCCTGTCCCGGGTAGTGCTTCTCAAAGAGCTCGCGATACAGCAGCGACTCCTTGGTAAAGGGCTGCGCAAAGTCGTAGCGTGCCCGCAGTTGCTCGAACTCCTCGTCGGTGTAGGTGGCCTCGGCGTGATCCTTGAGGTAGTCCACCATGGAGTGCCCCACGGCGTCCGAGAAGGCTGCCTTCTCGCGCCACAGGATCCCCTGGGGCAGAAGGTCGGTACCCTCAAAGGCATGGCGCAGCAGGTACTTGCCCTTGCCGTAGGTGTTGAGCTTGAGCTGCGGGTCGAGCGACATAACGTAGCGCGCGAAGTCGAGGTCGCCAAAGGGCACCCGCGCCTCCAACGAGTTGACCGATATGCAGCGGTCGGCGCGCAGCACGTCGTACATGTGCAGCTCGCGAAGGCGCTTTTGGGCCTCCTCCTGAAACGCCTCGGCCGACGGCGCGAAGTCGGTGTACTTGTAGCCAAAGAGCTCGTCGGATATCTCGCCCGTAAGAAGCACGCGAATGTCCGTGCGCTCGTGGATGGCCTTGCACAGCAGGTACATGCCCATGCTCGCGCGTATGGTGGTGATGTCGTAGGTGCCAAGCAGCGTCACCACGTCCTCCAGCGACCCCACGACCTCCTCGGGCGTCATCGTTACCTCGGTATGCTGGCTACCAATGTAGTTGGCCACTTCGCGCGCGTACTTGAGGTCGATGGGGTCCTCCTCCATGCCGATGGCAAAGGTCTGTATGGGAGCGCCAAGCTCACGCGCGGCAATGGCGCACACGAGCGAGGAGTCCAGTCCCCCCGACAGCAAGAACCCCACCTTGGCGTCTGAGTCCAGGCGCTTCCTCACGCCCTCGACGAGCTTGTTGCGAATCGTTGCGCATGCGGTCTCTAGGTCGTCCGTGCACACGCTGTCCACCTGCGCGATGTCGCAGTAGCACACAAACTTTCCGCCTTGGTAGTAGTGCCCGGGTGGAAAGGGCTCTATCGTCTGTACGATACCCACGAGGTTCTTTGGTTCGCTTGCAAAGACGATCGCGCCGCGTTGGTCGTAGCCATAATAGAGCGGGCGGATGCCAATGGGGTCGCGTGCGGCAACAAAGTCGCCCGTCGCCGCGTCATAGATCACGCAGACAAACTCCGCGTCGAGTTTGGAGAAGCACTCCACGCCGTATTCGCGGTACAGAGGCAGCAAGATCTCGCAGTCGCTGTCACTTTGGAAGCTGTAGCCCTTGCGACGCAGGTCCTCCTTCATGGGACGAAAGCCATACAACTCGCCGTTGCATATGGCATAGCTGCCATCGCGCTCAAACGGCTGCATGCCCTGTGGCGTGAGCCCCATAATAGAGAGTCGATGGAACCCCATGACGCCATGGCCCGTGTCCACGATGCGCGTGTCGTCCGGTCCGCGTGAGGTGGTGCGCTCAAAGCCTTCCATAAAGGCGCGCATGTCTACGTTGTCGCTGCAATAGCACATTATTGAGCACATCAGTCCACGCTCCGTTCGTCTTTGCCTGCTGAATCGCGTCACGGGGGTGGCACCCCCGTGACGCGTGTCGTGGGGCGCCGCCCCGTATAGAATTACACGTAGAACAGCATCTGGTTGTAGCTGGGCACGGGCCACCAGTCCTCGCCGCAGAGGGGCTCCATTGCGTCGACCGCCGCCCTCAGCTTGTCCATGGCGGGAATCACCTCGTCGCGGCAGAGTGCGCAGGCCACGGTGGCGTTGGTCGTGCCGTCGGCCTTGGCTGCCACGGCCTCAAGCGCGGCGGTGAGGTCATAGATGGAATCGATGCCGGCCGTGATTTGCTCGACGATGTCCTTCTCGGCGCGACTTGCTATGCCGAGGCCCGCCTTGGTGGCAATGGTGGTTGCCAGCTCGCCGGAGTAGTTCATGAGCGCCGGGAGGTACAGGTGGCGCGTCATGTGCGACATGGTGTTGGCCTCAATGTGGATGAGCTTCTCGTACTGCTCTGCCTTGGCAACGTAGCGCGCGTGAAGCTCGGCCTTGGACAGGACGCCGTAGCGCTCAAAGAGTTCAACGTTGGCGGGGTCAACTAAGGCGCCGATTGCGTCGGGCGTGGTCTTGAGGTTGGGCAGACCGCGCCGCGCGGCCTCTTCCATCCACTCGTCGGAGTACCCGTTGCCGTCAAAGATTATTCGCTGGTGGTCGCGGAACGTGTGGCGCACAAAGCGCATGGCAATGAGCGAGAAGGGCTCGTCTGCGCGGGCGGCAACGTAGTCGCAGAACCGTTCGCACTGCTCTGCCACGGCAGTGTTGAGGACCACGTTGGGGTCGGACAGGTTCTGCTGGCTGCCGCACATGCGGAACTCGAACTTGTTGCCCGTAAAGGCAAAGGGGCTGGTGCGGTTGCGGTCGGTGTTGTCGCGCAGCACCTTGGGCAGCTGCGGCACGCCCAGGTCCATGTGCAGCTCGCCCGTCACCTCGGCATGCTCCTTGCGAATGAGCGCCTCCACCACGGGTGACAGGTTGTCGCCCAAGAAGACCGACACAACGGCGGGCGGCGCCTCGTTGGCGCCGAGGCGATGGTCGTTGCCCGCGGAGGCCACGCTCATGCGCATGAGGTCGGCATGCTCGTCCACGGCTGCCACCAGCATGGCAAGGAACACCAGGAACTG
>JAUMWL010000252.1 GCA_030529665.1 Coriobacteriales bacterium | reverse complement strand
TTGTTCGTTGGCCTCCAATTCGTTGGACTCTATATCATAAAACAGTTGTAGCGGTTTTGTCCGTTGGGGCTTGGCGATACATGCGTGGGTGAGACGAACCCCAAGTGGGACGGAGACGCACGAGCGTGCTGTGATTGCGAGCAGTGAGGGTTCTTTGCCCAGATGCGTGCTGTGATTGCGAGCAGTGTGGCTGAGGCGGGGCTATGCGTGCTGTGATTGCGAGCAGTGTGGCATGCCGACCCACACAGCTCGCAAATCCAGCACACAACGTCGTGATTGACCCACACAGCTCGCAATCACAGCACGGTCCACAGCACGTTTGGTGTCCGCATGGGGGTATTTACGCACTCAGGACACCGCCCGCGCCCCACCTTCAAACGTTATTACCGACCATAGGAAAATGCATATAAGTATGAGCTCCCTACCTGCGGTTATATCTTTTCAAACCAAATGCCTTCCCCATGGTCGGTAATCTCACGTACCAAAGGCTCGGGATGGAATCGTCTTTGCCATCAGAATGCACAAAATACTCCCCGTTTGACGAGCCCCGACGAACTTTGACGAACAAACTGGCCCCGATTGGCGAACTACCAGAGTCCCGATTGGCGAACCGAGAATTCGCGCAGGACAAACGCTCGTAGGCTGCGTAATATAGGCAGCAGGAGGGGCATTGCCCAAAACAAGAGCTGATGGGAGAAAAACATGACAAGCAAGAAGTTGGCCACATTCGCCGTCGCCACCGCACTGGCTGGGTGTTTGGGGCTTGTTGGGTGCGGAGGCTCGCAGGAGGCAGCGGGCCCGGCCGCATCGGATACCGCAACAGAAGCCGCAACCGACGCCACTGCGGACACCTCGACCCAGACCACATCCGAGTCCACGACG
This sequence comes from Coriobacteriales bacterium, assembly GCA_030529665.1. Taxonomy (GTDB): domain Bacteria; phylum Actinomycetota; class Coriobacteriia; order Coriobacteriales; family Atopobiaceae; genus RUG440. Next base: position 2,035 of record JAUMWL010000252.1, on the reverse strand, counting down.
TCAAATGCCGCCCAAGACGAGCAGGCGAATGCCAGCAACACCGCGGAGACAGACGCCACTGCCCAGACCACCACACCCACGGAGACGACCGACCAGGCACTTGAGTCTACCAGCACGTCCGCATCGACAACGGAGTCCTACATCGGCGAAGAGGCGGCCAAGACCGCAGCTCTCACGCATGCCAGCGTGGCACAGGCAGACGCAATCGGCCTGAAGGCGGAACTCGACCTCGACGATGGCGCCGCGCACTACGACGTTGAGTTCACGGCCGGCGGCGTGGAATATGATTACAACATTGATGCCTTTACCGGCGACGTGCTGTCCTATGAGTCCGAGGTGGACGATTAGGAGGAGCGGCTAGCAAGAACGACCGTCCAATGAGGGGTGGCCCCTGCCAACGCACTACGTTGCCAGCCGGGGCCGCCCCTTGTTGACTTGCGTGCCGACCACCTTTTTGGGCAAAGCCCTCCCCGCACCGATTGATACAATGCAGGCATGGCGAAAGGAGTGCGACATGGCAAAAGACCACCTCATCACGGGTAGCGGACCTCTCTTGGACGAGGACGGACGACTTCGCGAGCCGGGCTACGCCCTACGGCCGCCCTTTGAATACGACCACGCACGCGTCGCGGCCCCGAGCTTTCGCATAAAGGACTGGGACTACTACCTCATAAACGACGACGAATTCGCGGTGGCGCTCACCTTCTCCGACCTTGGCTACATAGGCCTCGTATCGGCCAGCGTCATGGACTTTGCGACCGGCACGTTTAAGACTACCAGCGAGCTGGTGGTCCTGCCCATGGGCGGGATGGGCGTTCCCCAGAGTTCGGACGAGGGCGACATCACCTGGGAAGGACGTCAGTGTCGCGTGAGCTTTCTCCACACCCAGGCGGGCAGGCGGCTCTCGTTCTTTATGACGGGCTTCGACGGCACCGACGAACTGGACGTTGAGGTGCTGCTTGACCGCGAGCCGCGCGACTCCATGGTGATTTGCACGCCTTGGGCGGAGAACCCCAAAGCCTTCTATTACAACCGCAAGATCCTTGGCATGCGCGCCACGGGTGGCTTTAGGCGCGGCGCGCTGTTCCATGAGTTTGACCCGGCCACAAGCCTGGGGCTCTTGGACTGGGGCCGCGGTGTGTGGACCTACGACAACGTGTGGTACTGGGCGGCGATTCAGGGGTATGAGGACGGACGCGTTGTGGCGCTCAACCTTGGCTACGGCTTTGGCGATACCAGCGCGGCAAGCGAGAACATGGCCTTCGTGGACGGAGTCGCGCACAAGCTGGGCAGGGTCGACTTTGGCATACCGCAGCTCGACGATGGCACGTACGACTACCTCGCGCCATGGCACGTTACCGACGACGAGGGACGCCTTGATCTTGTCTTCTCGCCCCAAATAGACCGCACGGACAACATAAACGTGGCAGGCGTCGTAAAGTCGGTCCAACACCAGGTGTTTGGCACGTTTGCGGGCACGTTAGTCTTGGATGACGGGACCACGCTGAGCATCGATGGCCTGCGCGGCAGCGCCGAGCACATCCACAACCGCTACTAGCGGCACGCCCATATTGGCGGCACGCCCTGGCACGCCCTTATCGGGAAACAGTGTGCCACATGGAACGCTGTTTCCCGATAAGGGCGTGCCATTTTGCGAGTATGATGGACCTTGAGGCACAAGGAGGGAACCATGAACCAGCTTGGCAAGGACTTTCGCGCATACGTTGCATCGACCAACATTCCGGGATGCACCGTAACCCAAGAGGACGAGGACCACATTACCTTTTCCACGCAAAAGGCCACGGGAGGCGTAACCTTCTACGCCTTTGAGGGCATACCCGAGATCGTGGAGCTGCGCATCTGCGACGTAGACCAGCCCGACGAGCCTACGTTCTTCCTCCACTTTGAGCTTGAGGACGAGAAGCGCGCCGAGGAGCTCTTCTTGCAAATGGTCGAGGCGCTTACCCAGCAGGACCAATTCGACACCAGGCGCGTGCTGCTGTGCTGCACGGCCGGCATGACCACCTCCATGTTT
>JAUMWL010000251.1 GCA_030529665.1 Coriobacteriales bacterium | reverse complement strand
TGGCCGGCGACCTCCACCGTCTGCGCGATGACCGGGTCGACGAGCGATGCGGCGGTCTCGAGCTGCTTTGCCACCGCGACGAAGGAGTCGAGCGCCGAATTGACCTCGGCAAGATCGTTGCCCAAGGCTTCGGACTGCGCGTTCTGCAGCGCGTTCGTCGCGGCCTGGACCCTGGCGTCAACGTTCTGGGAGAAGTTCCTCACCTCGTTCGCGGCGGCCTCGAGCCTGCTCGCGATGCCCTTCAGCTCCTCGAGTTTGGACGCCTGCGTGCCGGATATGTTGACGAGAACGTCGCGCTCCTGGGAGAGCTGCTGCTCGAGGATCGTCTTGGTCTCGGACGCGCCGGTATCGCCCTTCGGATCGAGGTTACGCACCACAGAGAGCGTCTCGGTCACCTTGGCCGTGAGGGCCTCGTTGTCGGTGAGGTCGTTCTCCAGGTGCGTGATCGCGGCGTTGACCTGCGACTGCGCGTACGCGATGTCACCGGCGAGGGACGACAGGTCGTAGGTGGCCTGCGACGAGAGCGACGAGACGGCAGACGAGCCGTTGCCCAGGGCGCCGGAGATGTCGAGCATGAGGTTGCTCGCGTTGGCGCGCGTCTGGTCGAAGCCGTTCAGCGCGTTGCCGATGGCGTTGCTGGCCTCGGTGCCCCTGCCCTGCATGCCGCCGAGGGCGTTCGTGGCGTCGGTGAGCGACGTCTGGGCGTTGGCGAGGCTGTTCGAGAGCCCGTCGAGCTGCCCGTCCGCGTTGTCGAGCGCCGTGCGTGCCTCGGCCAGGGCGCTTGCGATGTTGTCGGCGGTCTTGTCGACGTTTGCGGTCAGCTTGCCCGCGACGCCCCCGAGCTTCTCGGCGATGACCCCGCCCGCGACGGAGATGAACTGCTCGTCGACGGTCTTCTCCACGGTCGACGCGCCGGTGTCGGTGACCTTGGGCGCGATGGCGTTGGCCTTCTCGTTGACGTAGTACTTGAGGTGGGCCTTGTTCGTCTTGCCCTCCATGACGCCCGTGAGGTTTGCCGTAAAGTCCTCGGGAATCACTATGGCCGCGTAGTACGTGCCCGACTTCACGTTGTTGAGGGCCTCTTCCTCGGAGCCGGGGAACTGCCATCCGATCTTGTCGTTCTCCGCGAGCTTCTCGAGCATCATGTCGCCCACGCAGATCTCGCCCATCTCGGCCAGCGACTGCGGCTTGTCCTGGCTCACCACGGCGATGGGGATGGTGCTCGTGTTCTCGTACGGGTCCCAGTTGGAGGCGATGTTGAGCCATGCGTAGAGGCACGGCACGATGCACACGCCCAGCGCCACGACGAGCGCTATGGGGTTGTGCAGCAACCTGAGTAGGTCGCGCTTGAATATGGCAATTGACGTGCTCAAATGACATCACCTTTTTCGGAATTACTAGCATGCCCCTGCATGGTATCACGGTGCGCTCGCACTCGCCGAGGCGACTCCGCAGGGTGGAGCCGCAACTACTTTTTGACCGCCCCGGCAAGCGGGCTATCGGCGCCAATGACCTCTATGACCTCGATGGGCGTATCGGTGGGAGTGGCTCCCTGGCGCACCTTGAGCGGTATGGCCACGTCGTCGGGGTCGACCTTGCCGTAGTCAGTAAGCGTTGCCAGGACGTCGACGCCCGTTCGCACCTCGATGTCGTTGGTCTCCGCGCTTCTGAAGGTAAAGGTGCCGCCCGTTTCAAGCGACCGAAGGAGGCAGTCCTCGGTAAACCCGACGCGAATCTTGTCGGTGTCGACCGCGGCAAGGATGCCCTGCTCCCCCATGCCCGCAACCTCCGCGGAGCCCTCCGTGATGTCGAACACGGTCTCCAGCGCCTTGGCCGTCGGCACCGTGAGCTCGTAGTACACCTCCGGGTCGGAGTCCTTGGCTATGATGGTGAGCTCGGAGCTTGAGAGCAGGTCGGTCAGCGTGGACAGGTCGACCTTTGACGTGGTCACGACCTTCCAGCACTTCCACACGGTCTTCCCGTTGCTCGGGGTGCCGATGTAGCAGTTGAGGACGTCGTCCAGCAGCTCGGCGTAGAACTCCATCCTGTAGGGGCGCGTGTCAAGGGATGAGAGGTCCACCACCGCCACGCCGTGCGCCTTGTTGTTCGCGGTGCGCAGGTCCATCGTCACGGGAACGGCGGCATGCACCCCCATTGCGCTGACATTGAGGTTGACATTGATCGTCGCACCAAAGTTGCCGACGTTGTCGTTGGCCACGTAGCGTGCCAAGAGCTGCTCGGTGGTTGCCGGGGTCCCAAATGCCGCGCACCCGCAGATACCGAGTGCACACACCAAGACGAGGGCAGCAGCTAGCATTCGCTTGATTTGTCTCACAGTCCCTTCTTCCTCCTCCGCAGGAACAAGTTCTGCTGCCACCAGTGACAATTTACGCAGAGCGACAATCCATATTACACAACGAGGCGCACCAACCCCCTCGAGATATTGGGAGCGATTTCCTGCTTGCGTTTGCAGCGGGGCGGGTGTTGCAGGCGTCCCGAGCGTCCCCGCGCACCGCACGACCGTGCTGACGAGAGCCTTGTACACGCCGGACATTCCTCCAGCTCAGCCCCTCCTTCGCGCCCGTAGGCCGGCGGGCAAGCGCGGCGAGTCCGCAGGCGCACACAACCATCGCGCCGACGGGCGTGGCGTCGCCTGTCTGCGGCAGCCTGGTCGACCTGGTCGTAGCGCTGGCCCTGCCCGTCGTGGGACGAGCCCCGCCACAACTGGCCGCCTTTCCCGACGGATTGGCCCCGGAGCCACCCTCCTTGTTGGCTACCACAAAGGCGGCCCCTGCGCTGCCTTCATCAAAGAGCGCGGTCACTGTGTGCCTTCCAGCGGAAAGCCCCTCAAGGAACGACGGCTTCAGCTCAAGGATCAGGCTGCCACTCCTGGCGGTGTAGTTCGACCCATCGACGGG
>JAUMWL010000095.1 GCA_030529665.1 Coriobacteriales bacterium | reverse complement strand
AGGACCCTCACTGGTCGTGATTACAGCACGCCTGCGGCGGTGGGACCCACACAGCTCGCAAACACAGCACGCCCCGCGCGCCGCACGCGCCGAGTCCGCACGCGACCGGTCCGCACGCACTGCCCGCAATCGCGCCGCGCCGCGGGCGGCCGGCCCTTCTCCACAGCGAGCCGCGCTCGCGTCGAGCGTAAGCGTGCCGCGTCGTCTATTCCGTGCCCAGGGGATGATGCTGGGCCATGCCCGTAGCGCGTGGCAGGCGTATGGCGGGATTTCCCACCTTCTCGTACGATAGGACCTCGCGGTGTCCTCGATCCCCCGGAAGCTCGAATGTTTCACGTGAAACAAGCTGCAGTCCGCACACGCGCGCCGCTCGTCCGGCCGCCTGGATCTCATCGTCACTGGGCCGCGCCTTGGCCACCACCAACCGTCCTCCCTTGCGCAGGAGGGGAGCGGCATACTCCACCAAGACGTTCGTCTGGGCCACGGCGCGCGCGGTGACGATGGCGTAGCGCCCCCTCCGCGCACGACCCAGCTCCTCGGCCCGCGACGACGCAACCTCCACCTGCCCTTGGAGGCCCAGCTCGCGCACGAACTCCCCAACTGCGGCGGCCTTCTTCTTTACGGAGTCCACCAACACTCCCTTGCGCTCCGTGACTATGGCCAGAGGAATGCCGGGGTACCCCGCGCCCGTCCCCACGTCCACAAACGCACCCTTGGGTGCAGCGTCAAACGCCGACAAGAGCAACAGGGAGTCCACCACATGCAAATACGATCCATCCTCCACGCCATCAATGCGCGTGAGGTTGGTGGTACGGTTCTTCTGTATCACGAGCTCAAGATGCCTGTACAGAAGCTCGATCTTCTTGTCGGGCAGATCCATGCCCGCCTCATAAAGAGCGGTGCGAAGAATGCCCTCTTCTCCGCACCGCACATCATTGCCTTGTATGCTCATGTTGATTACGCACGCAGCGCGGTCACTACCACATGCCGCGAAGGCTCCTCGCCCTCGGAATGAGTGGTAACCGCCTCGTCGTCCACAAGGGCCAGGTGTACAAGCCGCCTCTCGTATGCGTTCATGGGAGGCAGCGAAACCTTTGAGTGCTGGCGCTTTGCGCGCGCCGCCGCCGAGAGCGCAATACCGCGGAGCTTCTCTTTTCTGCGGTTCTTGTATCCCTCCACATCCACGACCACGGGATAATGAAAACGCAGGGTGCTGCTCATGAGCGACGAGACCACCATCTGCAACGAATCGAGCGTACGCCCATGCCGGCCAATAAGAACCGCGAGGTCGCCTCCGGTGACGTCCAGAATAAGCTCCCCGTCGTCTCCCTCGTACTCGTCTATGGTCACGCTCGTCTCGCCAAAGAAGCCCAGGACGTTGCGCAGGTACCCAACCGCCACGTCGGCAATCGTGTCCACCTCTTCGTCAGTCAGCTCGATGCCCTGTGCGTAATGCTCGCGCAGGTCGGCGTAGGCATCGGTCTTCTCCAAAGCGGCTGCTGTATCGTCCGCCATATGTACCTCCATCAGTATGATTGAGGGCATGGGGTAACGACACCATGCCCGTTCCTTCTATGGTTTTTGTCCTACGACTTCTTGTGGGGACGCTTCTTGCGGTCTTTGCGCACCACTTCCACCTCAATGGGACGATTCGCCATCTGTGCCTCGGCCTGAGCCTTTGCCTCGTTTATGACGCGCTTGGTAATGAGCTGCTGCTGGGCAACCTGCCAAAGGGCGGACGTGTTGTAGTACAGAAGCACGCCCGAAGGCAGGTTCCAACCAATCCAAACCATCCACACCGCCATGAACACGCCCATGATCCTGCTCGTGCGCTGCTGCTGGGGATCCGTGCCAGCTTGGGTGTTGAGCATAAGGGGTATGAGCGTGAGCAGGCCAAACAGAACGTCCAAAAAGATGTAGATCGCCGCGGCAGGGATGCCAGACTGGGCAATGACCTGAGCGGGGCCCACCGCGAGGTCGGGGACGATGTTGTAGAAGGACGCCGCGCCACCAGAGATGAACTCGATGTTGCGAATAACGCTAAACAGAGCGATGAAGATGGGCATCTGCAGCAGGATGGGCAGGCAGCCGCCGAGGGGGTTGAACTTGTTCTCGGCATAGAACTTGGACATCTCGCGCTGAAGGGTCTCGGGATCGTCGGCGTAGCGCTCCTGCAGCGCCTGCATCTGGGGTTGCAGCACCTGCATCTTTGCCGATGACTTGGTGCTGCGCGTCATAAGCGGCATGATGAGCAGTCGCACTATGAGCGTGAGGATTATTATTGCGAGTCCCCAGTCACCGCAGAACCCATATATTCCCGAGAGGATTTGGGTGAGGAGGTTGATGAATGCTTCCCACATGGTTTGTCCGTACCTTTGCTTTCTTGGGTTCGCTATGGAACAGGATCATAGCCGCCGCGATGGAACGGGTGACAGCGCAGGATGCGCCTTATGCCCAGCCAGCTTCCGCGGGCAGCTCCGTACTTTTGTATTGCCTCGAGCATGTACTCTGAGCAAGTGGGGCTGTATATGCACGAGTCCGGCAAGATGGGAGACACGTATCGTTGGTATCCGCGTACCATGCGCATGAGCGCGCGGGCGACGAGGCTTCTCTTTTGAGTGCTCATGCCACGCGTGCCTTACGCAAAAGCCCGCCCAAGGCAGTAGCTACCTCGGCAGGTGAAGAATCGTACGTGCCACGAGTGGCAAACAACAATATGTCGAACCCATCCCTAGGAAGCTCGCACGAGCGCGCGGCCTCGCGCAACACTCGTTTGCAGCGATTGCGAAAGACGGCGTTGCCAAGGCGTTTTGCGGCAATAAACGCCACTCTACCGCCTTGCACCCCATTGCCACGAAGTACGGTCACGCGCACCAGCGCATGACCGTACCTTCTTCCGCAAGAGAAGACCTTCTCAAAATCCTTTTTGGACTTGATGGTCTCCATGTAGTGGCGTTCCTTAGACGGTAAGGCGCTTGCGGCCCTTGGCACGGCGGCGCGCAAGTACCTGACGGCCACCCTTGGTGGCCATGCGGGCGCGGAATCCGTGGGTGGTTGCGCGCTTCCTCTTATTTGGCTGATACGTGCGTTTCATGGTTCCTCCCAAATAAATATGGTGTGGGGAACGCTCCCCCTGACATACGAGAATCGAACTAAAAATTCTAGGTTTACGCGGCGTGAGTGTCAACAGGCTAGTTTTTTATCGTCGCGCATATGTCGGTTTAATGTGAGGGTGCGTTTGGCGGGGAAAGGGGACACGCCCCTTCGTGCGCCACCCAAGAAAGAAAATCAGAAAGAAATGTTTCCCATCGCCGTTAACTTTCTTTCATCGTGGTAGAATTTTCATCCGTTCTTTCGGAAGTATTCATGAGTTTTCATCAAGTTATTCTCATTGGTTGAAAACTTTCTTCCACATAAATTTCGATGTGAAAGCTTTTCTTCAGCTGTACATATCGTGTTGATAAATGCTCGGGAGGCATGCGTGGCACAGGACTTTTATCCCTTTGTGGACAACGGCAACGGCACCGAATCCGATGCCACACAAGTTCGCCATCCCGCGCGCATTGCCGTATACGACGATGCGGCCGCGGCTCCCAGGGTGGTGGTGGTGGAGCCCACAGACGTCAGGGAGTACCTGGAGCAGATTACCCTGCAAGTTACCCAGCTGTCGGCCAGCCAGGGCGGAACCATACCCTTTATGGTGATTCGCGAGATTGTGGAGAACTTTATCCACGCGTTCTTTATGGAGCCGACCATATCAATCCTGGACCACGGCAACACCATACGATTCTCGGACCAAGGTCCAGGAATCGCCCAGAAGGAGCGCGCCCTGCAATACGGGACCACCTCGGCAACCGAGGAGATGCGCCGCTACATCCGCGGAGTGGGGTCGGGCCTGCCCTACGTCCACCAGTATATGGTTGACAAGGGCGGCTCGCTGAGAATCGACGACAACATATCGGGGGGCACGGTGGTGACCATATCGACCGTGCCGCAAAACCCGCAAGACACCGGCATCGCCCCAGCTCAGGGCAACCAGTATGGCCAGTGGACAAACCAGTGGGGACCCCAGGCGCAGCAATGGGCCACCCCTGGCGCCCAAGGCGCATCCGGCGGATGGCAGGGCTGGCAGGACGGCGCCGCGCCTTGGCAGGCACCCGCGCAGCAGACGTGGTCGCCCTACTCCCAGGTTCCCCAGCAGCAGGGACCGCAGGGGGCGCCTGCGACGGGACCGTATCCCCAGCCCGCCCCAAGCGCCGCAGGTGCACAGGGCATGGCACCAGCAGCGACACCGGGCGGGCTCGGCTCGCCAGGCGTTCTCGGCGCTCCGGGCTTCTCAGGCACGTCCGCAGCCCCGTCATGGCCCGCGCTCACCGTGCGCGGGCGAACGGTCCTGGACTACCTGGCCTCCCACGACGCCGTGGGACCGTCCGACCTCGCGCGGACGTACGGTGAGTCCCAGCCCACGTGGACCCGCGAGCTGCAGTCCCTCGAGGAGGCCGGGCTCATAAGGAAGGACGGCCAGAAGCGCAGGCTCACCGCCATGGGCCAGGCGTTTATAACCCAGCTGCAGAATCCCCAAAGTTTTTAACACTACGGGCGAGTTTTCATCATATACTGTTGCGAACCACAACCACCCTACCGGAGGAACAACATGGACCTCGCCAACGAGTCGGACGCCGAAGTATTGTGGGACGAGATAGTCACCACCCTTGAGGAGGGCGAGCTGCCCGCCTCCACCATAGCCATGCTCAGAAGCTGCGACGCCACGTCCCTTGACGATGAGGCGCTATGCGTAAGCACGTCGTCCAGGTTTGTCCAGCGCACCATAGGCCGCCTGTCGGCCCAGCTTGACGAGGTGGCGTCCGCGGTGGCGTTTATGCCTCTGCGCGTGTCGGTGCAAATAGGCGACGCCCAGAGACGTCCCGCCCGCACCCAGGCCGCCGCTCCCGTCGCCGTGCCCGCACCGGCGGCGCCACAAGAGACGCCCGTCCCCGCTCAGAAGGCGCGCAAGAAGAACCCCCTGGTGGAAAGCATCACCCCCACCGACTCCCTCCTCACCTTTGAGCGCTTTGTGGAAGGGCCCCAAAACAAGTTCGCCTTCGACGCCGCAAAGCAGGTGGCCAACGGCAACCGCAACTACAATCCCCTGTTCATCTATGGCAAGAGCGGACTGGGAAAGACCCACCTTTTGCGCGCGATACAAAACTACATAGCCCAAAACGACCCCGACCGCGTGTGCGTATACCGCGTGGCCACGGACTTCATAGACGACTACTCTCGCGCCATGAAGAACGCCCACGCAGGCGCCGCGGCCGCGCTGGCCGAGAACTACCACAACATCGACGTTCTCATCATCGACGACATACAGCTCATGAGCACCGCGGCGGGGACCATTGGGTTTTTCTACGACACCTTTAACTACCTTGTGGGCCACGGCAAGCAGATCGTGCTCGCCGCCGACCGCACCCCCTCCGAGCTGGGCATGGGCCAGTCGCGCTTTGACGAGCGCGTTACGAGTCGCCTGGACTCGGGCATGACCGTGTCCATCCAGGTGCCCGACTACGAGCTAAAGCTCCACCTCATAGAGGCATTTTACGAGCGCATGCGCAAGGACTCCCGCACCGAGCACATACCGGGGCTCGACGCCAACATAGAGCCCGACCTGCTGCAGCTCATGGCCAAGCGCGCGGGCACCAACATTCGCGTCATAGAGGGGTTCGTACAGTCGTGCCTCATGCTCGCATTCCAGCGCGAGGCCGTGGGGCAGTCCCTCACCGAGGAAGACGTTATGGGTGTCGCCGACCAAAAGTGGCCCAGTGGACAGCGGCGCGTGACGCCCGCACAGATCCAGGAGGCCGTTGAGAAGAGCTACGGCATAGACCACAACGCCCTCGTGGGTTCCAAGCGCAACAAGGAGTTTATGGAGCCGCGCCATGTGGCCATATGGCTCACGCGCGAGCTTACCGACAACACACTGGCCGACATAGGCAAATGCTTTGGCGGGCGCACGCACGCCACGGTAAAGCACAGCATTGGGGTCATAGAGGAGGGCGTGCGCGAGGACCGTACGCTGCAAGACCGCATAGCGCGCATCCGCGACGCCATACTAGAGTAACCCCTGTTCAAAACCGTGTCCATAAAAGGTACATTCTTGCCCACAAACCGCAAAGGAGTGTAGAAACCGTTTTACGAACCTGTGTTAAAAGAAGAAACCGTAGAGAACGACACGCGTTTGCAAGTCACTTCTTACGCCGTCTACCAGCACAAATGCCGAGTTGTCTACATATCAACAAGCCCTATTACTACTGCTAGATAAATTAGATATATATAAGAACAAAAGGAGGCTCGCATGAAGTTTACCGTAAGTCAGTCTGCCCTCGAGCGCGCCATTGGCGTAGTGTCCAAGGGTATAGGCGCACAAGCCACCCTTCCCATATTGGCCGGCGTCCTCATCCATGCTGAGGCGGGTTCCATAGAGTTCCAGACCACCAACATGAACATATCCATACGCCACTCCATTCCCGCAAACGTGGAGGAGGAGGGCTCCACGGTGGTCTCGGGAAAGACGCTCACCAACGTGGTAAAGAACCTGCCCGACTCGGCGGTGACGTTTGAGGACGGTGCGGGATCCATGAGCATTACGTGCGAGTCTGCGCACTTCCGTCTAAACACGCTCGATGCAGCCGACTTCCCCGAGTTTCCCACGCTTTCCCTCGACCAGACCGTCGAGCTTCCCAGCGCGCTCTTGTCCAGCATGGTAGACAAGGTGTACAAGGTGACGAGCAAGGACACCTCGCGCCCCATCCTGGCGGGCGTGCTCCTTACGGTGGAGGACAACACCATCCGTTTGGTGGCCACCGACTCGTATCGCCTCGCGGTGTGCGACACCAACACCGAGACGTCGAGCGTGGAGGCCCGGTTTGAGGCCATCGTGCCCGGCGGAACGTTCCACGACGTGCTTACGCTCCCATCCATGACCGAGACGCTCTCCATAGGCCTGGCGGCGAGCCAGATTGTGTTCTCGTTTGGCAGCACCACCTACGTGTCCCGGCGCATAGAGGGCAACTTCCCCAACTTTAGGCAGCTGCTGCCCGCCACGTGCAACAGCACCGTTCGCCTGGACGCCTCCCGCTTTGCGCAGGCCCTCAAGCGCGTGAGCGTGATCGCCACGTCCAACCCGTCGGTGCGCTTTGACGTGGATGCCGACGCGGGACTGCTCAAGCTCTCGGCCTCCACGCCCGACCAAGGCGAATCCAACGAGCTGCTTGACGTGGAGGTGGACGGGCAGTCGATGTCCATCGCGCTCAACTTCCACTACGTCCTTGACTGCGTCACGGCGTCCGCACAGGACAAGGAGGTCTCGCTCGAGCTCTTGTCGGCCATGCAACCGGCGGTGTTTAAGAGCTACGCCAACATCAACTACCTGTACCTCCTCATGCCGGTGAGGATGTAGCCTCCACCAAAGACGCAAGGAAGGAGCAACGTGGGACTCACGGTCACGCGCATAGCCATGCAGGACTGGAGGAGCTTCGAGCACAGGTCCTTCGACCTGTCCGGCGGGCTCACCGTCTTGTGCGGGCCCAACGCCACGGGCAAGACCAACACCGTGGAGGCACTGCAGCTCCTTACGGCGGGCTCGTCGTTTAGGCATCCGCGCACGACGGACCTCGTGCGCCAGGGCGCCCAGGCTGGTCGGGTGCAGGCGCGGCTGGAGGGAGACGGGCGCGTGGTGGACGTTCGCTGCGACGTTGGCGACGGCAAGCGGAGGTTCGTGCGCAACGACAAGCCCTGTCGTCCATCCGACCTTTCGTCCACGCTCATGTCGGTGCTGTTCTGCCCCGACGACCTGTCCTTCGTCAAGCAGGGAGCCAAGTACCGCCGAGACGAGCTTGACGACTTTGGCGCTCAGGCGAGCTCGGGGTATCGCAAGGTGGCCCGCAACTACGCGCATGCGGTGGAGCAGCGCAACCGCCTGCTCAAGGAGGAGGTGCCCGACCCGGGCCTTCTGGAGGCGTGGAACCTGTCGGTGGCTCTGGGTGGCGCGACGCTGCTCCATGCGCGCCTCTCCATGTTCGCGCGGCTGCGACGTCATCTGCGCACCATATATGCGCGGGTGGGCGGCGGAGAAGAGCTTGAGTGCGCATACGTCAGCACGCTGGGCACGGGTGTGGAGGACCTGGAGCGGGACGAGCTGCGCGACCTCTTTCTGGACCGCCTTGACGAGGTGCGCGACGAAGAACTGAGGCGCGGGGTGACACTCGTGGGTCCTCAGCGCGACGACGTGACCTTTACCATCGCCGGACGCGACGCCCGCGCCTTTGGCAGCCAGGGCCAGCAGCGCTCGGTGGTGCTCGCGTGGAAGATGGCCGAGGTGGCCATAGCGCGCGAGGTCTTGGGCGAGCAGCCCCTGCTTCTTTTGGACGACGTCATGAGCGAGCTGGACGCCACGCGCCGCGCGGCCATGACGCGGTTTGTGCAAGGCGGCATACAGACGGTGGTCACCACCACCAACCTTGACTACTTTCCCCCAGAGCTGCTACAGAGCGCGGAGGTGGTGCGCTTTGGCGACGGCGTATGATCGCGGTGGCGAGCCCTCGCGCGCAGGCGACGCCGTGGCGGCGCTGCTGGGCGGTGCCTTGGGCAAGGGCCTCTCGGCGGCGTCGAAGGCCGCGCGGGCCTGGTATGCCGCCAACGGCGACCGCGAGCGGGCGCACACCACGGGCGTGTGGCTGCGCAAGCCCGGTCGCACCGGTGCCGACCCCGTGCTCGTGGTGGAGCTCGACTCCAACCTCCTGGCCTACGAGCTGGGCACAAACAAGGACCTGTATCTCTCGCGCATGGCGTTTCACGGCATCGCCGTGAGCGACATCCGCTTCAAGGTGGGAAACCCGTCCCATGGCGTCGGGTCTCGCGCGGCCAAGCAAAGGGGAGTATCCCCATTGCTTGGCCCCAAACAAGGGGAACACTCCCCCGCACCCGCGCCCGAGCTCACCCCCACCGAGGCAAAGCGGGTGGAGCGCGCATGCGCGGGACTCCCCGACGGACTGAGGCAGAGCGTTTCTCGCGCCATGTGCGCTTCTTTGCGGCGCAGTAAGTCTAGTTCTACGCAGGAAACATAGAAACGCCCCTATTGCACCTCTCAGCGCCCCAGATGGGGTACAATTAAAAATCGCACTACTCAAATAGAGAGGAATCACGTGGCAAAAAAGAAGAACCAAAACGGGTATGGCGAGGACGCGATCAAGGTCCTCGAGGGCCTGGATCCCGTACGCAAGCGCCCCGGCATGTACATTGGCTCCACCAGCGCAAGCGGCCTGCACCACCTGGTGTGGGAGATCGTGGACAACTCGGTTGACGAGGCCATGGCCGGGTATTGCTCAAAGATATCCGTAACCGTACACGCGGACAACTCGGTAACGGTTACCGACAACGGCCGCGGCATCCCCGTGGGTCGCCACCCGCAAAAGCGCATCCCCACCCTGGAGGTGGTCCTTACCGTTCTGCACGCCGGCGGCAAGTTTGACAACGACGCGTACAAGGTGTCCGGCGGCCTCCACGGCGTGGGCGTCTCGGTTGTAAACGCCCTCTCGTCCAAGCTCATCGCCGAGGTAAAGCGCGACGGCGGCGTGTATAGCATGGAGTTCAGCCGCGGCAAGGTCACGCAAAAGATGCAAAAGGTGGGCACCTCCAAGGCCACGGGCACGAGCATTACCTTTTGGCCCGACGAGACCATCTTTGAGACGACCACCTTTAGCTACGACACCCTGCACGACCACCTGCAAGAGACGGCGTTCCTAAACAAGAACCTAAAGATCGTCCTGGTGGACGAGCGCGAGCTGGAGCCGCGCCGCGACGAGTTCTGCTACGCGGGTGGCATCGTGGACTTCGTAAAGTTCCTCAACGAGGACAAGACCATCCTCCCCGGCCTATCCAGGCCCATCTACCTGGAGGGCAGGTCCGCCGACGACGCCCCTGCCGACAAGCGCGGCGAGGTGGAGGTGGCGCTCCAGTGGAACACCACCTACTCCGAGCACGTGCTCAGCTTTGCCAACGACATCTACACCGACGAGGGCGGCATGCACCTGGAGGGCTTTCGCACGGCGCTCACCAAGACGCTCAACGACTACGCCCGCGCAAAGAAGCTCCTCAAGGACAAGGAGCCCAACCTCACCGGCGACGACGTGCGCGAGGGCCTTACGGCCGTCATTAGCGTAAAGCTTCCCGACCCGCAGTTTGAGGGCCAGACAAAGGCCAAGCTGGGCAGCTCCTACATGCGCACGCTCACCAACAAGGTCGTGGCGCAGGGTCTGGCGGACTATCTTGAGGAGCATCCCAACCCCGCCAAGGAGATATTCAAGAAGGCGAGCCAGGCCGCAAAGGGCCGCATGGCCGCCCAGAAGGCACGTCAGGCAACAAGGCGCAAGGGCTTATTGGAGAGCGCGAGCCTGCCCGGCAAGCTTGCCGACTGCTCGGTACGCGACCCCCAGATGACCGAGCTCTTCATAGTGGAGGGCGACTCCGCAGGTGGTAGCGCAAAGATGGCGCGCGACCGCTCCATCCAGGCCGTGCTTCCCCTGCGCGGAAAGATCCTCAACGTGGAGCGCGTCCAGGAGCACCGGGCGCTCTCCAGCGAGACCATCACCTCGCTCATCACGGCCATCGGCACGGGTGTGGGTCCCGAGTTCAACATCGAGAAGGCCCGCTACCACAAGATCGTCATCATGACCGATGCCGACGTGGACGGTGCGCACATCCGCATCCTTCTGCTCACGTTCTTCTATCGCTACATGCGGCCCATGATAGACGCCGGCTACATCTATGTGGCCCAGCCACCGCTGTACCAGATCAAGCCCAAGGGTCGCAAGGGCGGCAAGTACCTCTATACGGACGAGGAGCTGGCCATAGAGGCCGCCAAGTACGAGGACTCCAGCCGCTACACCGTGCAGCGCTACAAGGGCCTGGGCGAGATGGACCCCGAGCAGCTGTGGGCGACCACCATGGAGCCAAAGAACCGCATCATGCTGAGGGTCACCGTGGAGGACGCGCTGGCCGCCGACCTGGCCGTGAGCGACCTCATGGGCACGACGGTCGAGAAGCGGCGAAACTTCATCCAGAC
>JAUMWL010000015.1:14601-30433 GCA_030529665.1 Coriobacteriales bacterium | reverse complement strand
GGCTGTTCCTCTTCAAGAACGAGACGCACAACCATCCCACCGAGATCGAGCCCTTTGGCGGAGCGGCCACCTGCATTGGCGGCGCCATCCGCGACCCGCTCTCTGGCCGCAGCTACGTATACCAGGCCATGCGCGTAACAGGCGCGGCCGACCCCACGGTTCCCGTGAGCAAGACCATGCCCGGCAAACTGCCCCAACGCAAGCTGGTGCGCACCGCCGCCGCCGGCTACTCCAGCTACGGCAACCAGATTGGTCTGGCAACCGGTCAGGTGAGCGAGCTCTACCACCCCGGCTACGTGGCCAAGCGCATGGAGATCGGTGCCGTAGTGGGCGCCACACCCGCAAGCCACGTGCGCCGCGAGTGCCCAGCCCCCGGCGACGTTATCGTGCTTCTGGGTGGTCGCACCGGCCGCGACGGCATTGGAGGCGCCACCGGCAGCTCCAAGGCCCACAAGCTTGAGAGCCTCACCACCTGCGGCGCGGAGGTGCAAAAGGGCAACGCCCCCATCGAGCGCAAGCTTCAGCGCCTCTTTCGCCGCGAGGACGCATGCCGCCTTATCAAGCGCTGCAACGACTTTGGCGCAGGCGGCGTGAGCGTGGCCATTGGCGAGCTAGCCGACGGCCTGGACATCAACCTCAACCTCGTGCCAAAGAAGTACGAGGGCCTGGACGGCACCGAGCTTGCAATCTCCGAGAGTCAGGAGCGTATGGCCGTGGCGCTCGCACCGCAAGACGTGGACGAGTTTTTCGGCTACGCGCACGAGGAGAACCTCGAGGCCACAGCCGTGGCCACCGTCACCGCCGAGCCGCGCCTGCGCATGAGGTGGAACGACACGACCATCGTGGACATAAGCCGCGAGTTCCTTAACTCCAACGGTGCGCCAAAGCACCAGAACGTGCACATAACCGCCGCCGAGCCGTGGACCCCCAGCTGGGAAGGCGCCACCGTTGCCGAGCGTCTGCGCTCCGTTCTTACCGACCTCAACGTGGCCTCAAACAAGGGCCTTTCCGAGCGCTTCGACTCCACCATCGGAGCCGCCACCGCACTCATGCCCTTTGGTGGCCGCACGCAGCTCACGCCCGCCATGGGCATGGTGGCAAAGATGCCCGTGGACGGCGAGACGACCACCGTCTCTGGCATGGCCTGGGGCTACAACCCGTACCTCTCCAGCGCAAACCAGTTCACCGGCTCCTACCTGGCCGTGGTTGAGTCCGTATGTCGCCTTGTGGCCTGCGGCCTTTTGCACAGAGATGCCTACCTCACCTTCCAGGAGTACTTCGAGCGCTTGCGCGATACCCCCGAGCGCTGGGGCAAGCCCGCTGCCGCCGTACTCGGTGCGCTCATGGCACAGCTGGATTTGGGCATTGGCTCCATCGGCGGCAAGGACTCCATGAGCGGCAGCTTTGAGGACCTGGACGTTCCGCCCACGCTCGTGAGCTTTGCCACCGCCGTCGGATCACTTGAGCGCGTCACCTCCCCCGAGTTCAAGCGCGCGGACAGCAAGATCGTGCTCGTACGCCCGCGCTACGCAGCCGACGGCATCACGCCCGAGCCCGCATCCCTGCTTGCCGTGCTCGACTTCGTAGAGAAGCTCATTGGCGACGGCGACGCCCTGGCCGTGTCTACCCCGGGCTACGGCTGCATCGCCGAAGCCCTGTTCAAGATGTGCGTGGGCAACCAGCTTGGTGCCGACCTGTGGGGCCTCGACGCAAACGAGCTCTTCAGGCCCGCCTACGGTAGCTTCATAGTGGAGGTGAGCGACTGCACGTACGTGCCGCGCACGGCAGCGGGTATAGAGGTCGCTCACGTGGGCACGGTGCTCGATAGCTACGAGCTTATCGCCAACGGCGAGACCATAGACCTCGCAGCTGAGCAGGAGGCTTGGGAGGCCAAGATTGAGCCCGTGTTCCCGTATCGCGCGCAGGGTGACGCCGTTGAGCAGATTACGTTTTTGGCAAAAGAGGCCAAACCCCATTTGTCAAAGGTCCCGACTCTGGCCAAGCCGCGCGTGGTGATCCCCGTTTTCCCAGGAACCAACTGCGAGTACGACACCGCGCGCGCGTTTCGCCGTGCCGGTGCCGAGGTCACCACGTTTGTGATCAACAACCTCACGCCCGAGGCGGTGGCCCAAAGCACAAACAAGCTCGTGAGCGAAATCGACCGCTCTCAGATAATCATGATCCCCGGCGGCTTTAGCGGTGGCGACGAGCCCGATGGCTCCGCCAAGTTCATCACCGCGTTCTTCCGCGCGCCGCAGGTAACCGAGGCGGTGCGTCGCCTCCTCAACGAGCGCGACGGCCTCATGCTGGGCATCTGCAACGGCTTCCAGGCGCTCATAAAGCTTGGCCTCGTGCCGTACGGCGACATCGTCCCCATGACGGACGAGTGCCCCACCCTCACCTTCAACACCATCGGTCGCCACCAGAGTCGCCTCGTGCGCACGCGCGTGGCCTCCAACCTCTCGCCCTGGCTCTCCAAGTGCGAGGTAGGCGACATCCACAACATCGCCATCAGCCACGGTGAGGGACGCTTCGTCGCCTCCGACCAGCTCCTCGCCCAGCTTAAGGCCAACGGCCAGATTGCCACGCAATACGTGGACGAGGCCGGCATCCCCTCCATGGACCTCAATGTCAACCCCAACGGCTCCGCGCTCGCCATAGAGGGCATCACCAGCCCCGATGGCCGTGTGCTGGGCAAGATGGGCCACACCGAGCGCTCGGCAAAGGGCCTCTACCAAAACGTGCCCGGCAACGCGTTCCAGCCCCTCATCGAGGGTGGCGTGGCCTACTTCACCGCATAGCCACCCCACCACGCAAAAGCGGCACAATATCCCGGAAACCCTGTTCCACATGGCACACGGTTTCCGGGATATTGTGCCGCTTTGCTGCTGCATAGTTTTTCTTAAGTTAACAGGGAAACTCGGTTTGAACCATAATTGTTGTGCTAGTATTCTTGCATCTATTCCCTCAACTCTTTATTCATTCGCCTTCAATCAAAACGGGGAGTCCGCACATGAAGCAAATGGAAGAGATGATTCTTCGGGAGGGCCAAGTTCTTTCCGACGATATCCTTAAGGTGGGCAGTTTTCTAAACCAAAACATCGACACCGACCTTTTGTACGCCACGGGAAACGAGATTGCCCGTCTTTATGAGGGATGTGAAATAACCAAGATTCTTACCATAGAGGCCAGCGGTATCGCCATTGCGGCGGCTGCAGGCATGGCCATGGGCGTACCCGTGTTGTTTGCAAAGAAGCATCGCACGAGCAACGTGGACGGCAACACCTATACTGCAAGCGTTCACTCCTTCACACATAACGAGGACTACAACGTAATCGTTAGCAGGGACTATCTGCACAGCGACGATAAGGTGCTGCTAGTCGACGACTTCCTGGCAAACGGTCATGCCTTGCGTGGCCTTATTGCCCTGTGCGACCAAGCTGGCGCCGAAGTAACGGGCGTGGCAATTGCTATCGAAAAGTGCTTCGCCGGCGCAGGAGACAAGCTGCGCGCAGAAGGCGTGCGCATAGAGTCCTTGGCGGCAATCGAGTCCATGTCACGGGAAAAGATCGTATTCCGTTCATAGCCCGTGTTGGTAAATGGAGGCATTCCTAACTGAAAGGGAGAGCATGAAGAGTTTTCAAGACGTCATCGTTACCCGTCGTTCTTTTATGGGTATGGGTGTAGGAAGCGCGGCGGCGCTTGCCCTTGCTGGTTGTGGTGGAGGCAGTTCCGAAGGTGGCACAACTGCCGGAGGCGCATTTGCCGGTCTTATTTGCCACATTGACGAGAACTCAACCTATGACCTTTGCTTTATCAACGACTTCAAAGCCGCCTGCGAGGGCTTGGGCCTTTCTGAGGGAGAGTATCTCATTAAGACCAACGTAGCCGAGAGCGATGCCGCCCTTGACGCCGCTTCCGAGCTTGTTGACGCTGGCTGCAAGATTGTCTTTGCAGACTCCTATGGCCATCAGGACTACCTCATCGAAGCGGCAAAGGAATTCCCCGAGGTCCATTTTGTGTCCTGCACCGGCGATAAGGCCCTTACCGAGGGCTTGGATAACTTCCACAACGCCTTCGCAGAGATCTTTAATGGCCGCTTCCTTGCTGGCGTTGCGGCGGGACTTAAGCTCCAGGAGCTCAAGGATGCTGGCAAGCTTAAGAGCGATACGCCAAAGATGGGCTACGTTGGCGCCTTCACTTACGCCGAGGTCGTTTCTGGCTACACCTCGTTCTTCTTGGGTGCCAAGTCCATCGTGGAAGACGTAACCATGGACGTGACCTTTACGGGCAGCTGGGGCGACGAGGCGCTCGAAAAGGAGGCCGCCACCAAGCTCATCAACAATGGCGCAAGCGTCATCTCGCAGCATGCTGACACCATGGGTGCTCCCACCGCATGCGAGAACGCCGGGGTTTTTGACGTTTCGTACAACGGAAGCACCGTTGACGCCTGTCCCAAGACCTTCATCGTCTCCACGCGCATTGACTGGGAACCCTACTTCACGTATGCCATCGGCGCCGTTCAGAACGATGAGGCGTTTGACACCGACTGGACAGGCACGCTCGCCACTGGCTCCATTGTCATGACCGAGGTTAACGAGCAAGCTGCCGCCGAGGGAACCGTCGAGAAGTTGCAAGAGGTCGAGGCTCAGCTTGCGGATGGATCCGTACACGTATTTGACACCTCCACCTTTACCGTTAAGGGTAAGAAGCTCAAGTCTTACCAGGCAAACGTTGAGCCCGACGAAGGATTTGAGGGCGACACTGAGGTTGTATCCGACGGCTATTTCCACGAGTCCGAGTACCGCTCCGCTCCGTATTTCGACCTTCAGATCGACGGCATCAACCTGCTGGACACCAAGTTCTAATACCCTCCGTGTCTTATAAGGACAATGGGGGACACGCCTCTTTGAGGTATGTCCCCCATTGTCCCGATTTGGTTTTATCGGCCTGTGCAAACGAGTAGGGAGAAATGGCAAAACAGCAACCAGCCGTAAGCTTGCGCGGCATCAGCAAGTCATTCGGTCGGGTTCAGGCAAACAACAACGTGGACCTCGACATCTACCGCGGCGAGATTCTGGCCCTTTTGGGCGAGAACGGAAGCGGAAAAACCACCCTCATGAACATGCTCTCGGGCATCTACTTTCCAGACAGCGGCCACATAGAAATAGATGGCAAACCTGTTTCCATCGGCTCGCCCAAGGATGCGTTCAACCATGGCATTGGTATGATTCACCAGCATTTCAAGCTGGTGAACGTGTTTACCGCAACCGAGAACATCTTGCTCGGACTCAACCAAAAGGGCAAGTTCGACCTCGTGGCAGCCGCACAAAAGGTCAAGGACATCTGCGATGCCTATGGCTTCAACGTGGACCCCAACCAAAAGGTCTACGACATGTCTGTTTCGCAAAAGCAAACGGTGGAGATCGTAAAGCTGCTGTATCGCGGTGCGGAGATCCTGATTCTGGATGAGCCCACGGCTGTGCTAACCCCACAAGAGACCGACAAGCTCTTTGCGGTCTTGCGCAACATGCGCGATGACGGCAAGGCGATCATCATCATCACCCACAAGCTTGCTGAGGTTAAGGACATCAGCGACCGTGTTGTGGTGCTGCGCAAGGGCGAATACGTGGGGGAGATGACCACTGCCGAGGCCACGCCACAACAAATGACCAACATGATGGTTGGCAGACAGGTTAGCCTTAACATCGAGCGCCCCGAACCCGAAATGAAATACCGCATGGAGCGCATTCGTGTGAAGAACGTTACGGTAAAGAGCCGCGAGGGTATTACCAAGCTCGACGACGTCTCGTTCTCCATATACACAGGCGAGATATTGGGCATAGCGGGAATCTCCGGCTCGGGCCAAAAGGAGCTCCTGGAAGCCATTGCAGGCTTGCAACCCGTAGAAAGTGGCAGCATAGAGTACAACGTGGACGACCATCAGGTGGAAGAGCTAATTGGCATGGATCCCCTAAAGATTGCGGAGATGGGCGTCGTGCTCTCGTTTGTTCCCGAGGATCGACTGGGCATGGGCCTAGTTGGCAGCATGGACCTCACCGACAACATGATGCTGCGCTCCTTCCGCAAGGGCTTATCGCCACTAACGGACCGCCGCGAACCACGGCACCTAGCCGAGCTCGTGGTAGACGAGCTGGAGGTCAGCACGCCAAGCGTTACCACCCCGGTAAGCAAGCTCTCTGGCGGCAACGTACAAAAGGTGCTTGTGGGACGCGAAATCGCTGCCGCACCTACGGTCCTGCTCTCCGCCTATGCGGTACGCGGCCTCGACGTAAATTCGTCCTACATCATCTACGACCTGCTAAATCGCCAAAAAGGCAACGGCGTCGCCGTGGTGTACGTAGGCGAGGACCTCGACGTGCTTTTGGAGCTGTGCGACCGCATCCTCGTAATGTGCGAAGGCAAGGTAAGCGGCATAGTTGATGGCCGCACCACCACAAAGAACGAGGTCGGACTCTTGATGACCAAGCTAGGAGGAGGTGAGGCCTAAATGGTACACATCGTCAAACGCAAGGAGATGCCCCTGCCCCGAGCGTTCGCGATTCGCGCGGGCATAATCGCTTTGGCCCTTGTGATGTGCGGCATCGTCACCATGTTTATGACTGGGCTCAACCCCATTGACGTATATGCCACCATGTTCAAAGGCTCTTTTGGCAGCTCGCGCAAGATCTGGATTCTGTTGCAAGAAATCGCACTCCTACTTTGCGTCTCGCTGGCCCTCACGCCTGCCTTCCGCATGAAGTTTTGGAACCTGGGCGGAGAAGGTCAGGTATTGGCTGGTGCCCTTGCCGCAGCAGCTTGCATGATATGCTTGGGCAACTCAATGCCTGGCGCCGCGCTCATAGCCGTTATGTTTTTGGCTTCAATCGCGGCTGGAGCGCTATGGGCTGCCATCCCCGCGTTTTTTAAAGCCAAGTTCAACACCAATGAGACCTTATTCACCCTCATGATGAACTATGTGGCAACGCAGCTTGTTGCCTACTACACAATCGTGTGGGAAAACCCCAAGGGGTCCGGAACCATTGGCATCATCAACCAAAAGACGCAGAACGGCTGGCTCCCCATTGTTGGCGGAAACAAGTATTTGCTCATAGTAATCGTAGCGGTGCTGCTCGCCGTATTTATGTATGTGTATCTCAACTACAGCAAGCAAGGATACGAAATATCCGTCGTAGGCGAGAGTCCCAGCACGGCACGTTACGTTGGCATAAAAGTCAGTCGCGTTATTGTGCGCACGCTCATTGTCTCGGGTGCAATATGTGGCCTTACGGGATTCTTGCTGGTAAGCGGCTCGGCCCACACACTCACCACTGCGCTTGCCGGCGGGCGTGGCTTCACCGCTGTCATGGTGGCATGGCTTGCAAAGTTCAACCCGTTCATCATGTTTGGCTCAAGCTTCCTGCTTGAGTTCATGGAGTCAGGAGGTAGGGAGATCTCCACCATCTACGGGCTAAACCAGAGCTTTGGCAACATACTCACCGGTATAATCCTGTTCTTTATCATTGGCACCGATTTCTTCCTTACGTACAAGGTCGTGTTTAGCAAGAAGGAAGGGAAGGAAAATGCTTAGCTTCTTGGTCTCCTTCGTTCCCCGAGCCGTCACCCAAGGTATTCCGCTGCTCTTTGGTTGCACCGGCGAGATCATTACCGAGAAGTCCGGCAACCTGAACCTGGGCATTCCCGGTGTCATGTATGTGGGTGGCATCTGTGGCGTGATTGGGTCGTTTTTCTATGAGCGTAGCTTGGGTGGGGCAGCCATCAACCCCGTGCTCGGCATCCTCGTTCCCTTGCTCTGCTGCCTCCTTGGCTCGTTGATCATGGGCCTTGTTTACTGCTTCCTTACGGTGTCGTTACGCGCAAACCAAAACGTAACGGGCCTTGCCTTGACCACCTTTGGCGTAGGCTTTGGCAACTTCTTTGGCGGGTCCCTTGTAAAGCTCTCGGGTGCGGACGTGCCTTCCATCGCCCTGTCCTCCACGAGCAAGCTCTTTAGGGCACAGCTGCCGTTTGCGAGTTCCCTCGGTGGCTTTGGAGCGGTGTTTTTGAGCTACGGTTTCTTGGCCTATGTTGCCATCCTAATAGCGGTTGGAGCATCATACGTGCTCAACCACACAAGGGTTGGCTTGCAGCTGCGTGCCGTGGGAGAGAACCCCGCAACAGCTGATGCCGCAGGCATTAACATTACCCGCTACAAGTACGTGACCACCTGTGTGGGATGTATGATTGCAGGCCTGGGCGGACTGTATTACGTTATGGACTATGCAAACGGCGTGTGGTCTAACGACGCGTTTGGCGATCGCGGTTGGTTGGCCATCGCACTGGTTATATTTACCATTTGGCGTCCGGCCCTCAGTATTCCTGCATCCATCCTGTTTGGCGGGCTGTACATCCTGAACCTCTACATACCCATTGGCAAGGACCTAGCCGTAAAGGAACTCTACAAGATGCTTCCCTACGTGGTTACCATCGTGGTTCTGGTGTTCTCGAGCCTGCGCAACAAGCGTGAGAACCAACCGCCCGAAAGCCTAGGTCTTCCCTACTTCCGCGAGAATCGCTAGCGTAGAACCGCTAGCACATTGGCCGAGGGCCGCAGAAGGAAACCATCTCCTTCTGCGGCCCTCTTTTATCGCACGTGCCACATGCGCGAAACGTCGCCAATAATGCGCCACGGCCCATACTACCATGCAAGGCTATTGGGGTAAGATGGAACGGCCAGGCAAGCAACGAGGCATTGGAGTTGTCATGAACTGTCCCTACTGTGGAGCCCCTCTTTCCAACGAGTCCTCACGCTGCGCCAACTGCGGGTACAACATTGACGAGCAACCCGTGCAGATTGGCGTGCCAGGCGCGCACCTACCTGCGCGCGCAACCACCTCTGACCAAGCTCCGGTTAGGCAGGGCCACGGGCTGCGTACCGTAGCCGTGGTGCTCTGCATCCTTCTGGCGGCAGGATTGGCCACGTGCGGGTTTGCCGTGGGTAGCTACCTTAATGCCGTGCACCAACCGCACCCAGTTACGTTTATGGTCAACATTTCCAACTACGACCAGGACTCGTCACGCATACCCGTACGCATAACAGGCACCGACATGGACGGCAACAAGATCGACCAGACCATATTCCTAGCTCACAGCGGCGTTGACGTTGAGCTGCCCAAGGGCCGCTACCAGGCAGAGGTGCTGGGCTCCCCCATCAGCTCCACGGGCATTATCTACCACATCCCTACCACCATAATCAACTTTACCCTAGGAGAAGACCTCAGCCCCAAAGAATCGTATACGTTGCCAGCGCGCATGGCCTTTGAGTTCTATCCCATCGACCCATCCAACATGACGGACGAGCAGATACAGGACGCACTGGCGTGGGCTCGCAAGGACGAGGCGTCGGGCGTGGACGTGGGCAAGCTGGAAGCCGCGGCCAAGTCATTGCAGCAAAGCGCCAACAATCTTGAGGGCCAAAAGCCCGCCTAACAGCCATCTGCCGATATGTGTGATGCGACATCAAAGCATCAACCCCAAACGTGATAGCTTTAAAGGTACTGTTACTTCCAAAGAAACGGAGAGAATCATGAGAAGGCAAGTTGGGACGCTACTGGCCTCCGCACTGCTCGCGGCAGGACTCATGTTGCCTGCGTGCGGCGGCGGGAGCGCGACGCAAGACACGTCCAGCGACTCCAAGGCAGCTGTGGAAGAGGTACAAGAGAAAGCGGAAGAAGTCCAGGAGGAAAAAGAGGATCCCGCCAAGAAGTTCGTGGGGGAGTGGAAGCTCGCAGCCGCCGAGTTTAACGGGGTTACCATGGCAGGCGATCTGAGCTCCGTTATGGGTGACGAAGCCAGCTTTGCACTCAGCTTGAGCGAGGACGGCACAGGCACCTTCTCATATGGCGACGAAAAGGTAAACCTCACGTGGAAACTGCAAAGTGAGGACAGCATATCCATGGAGTTGGAGAAGACGGACGAAGAAGAGGATTCGTCCACGCCCACGGACCTCACGGCCAACTACAAGGACGACGACCTTTCCATCAATATGGAGGTTGAGGATAACAGCGGGACCATGGTGTTCAATACCACGGGCAAGTCCAAGAACTACTTCGAGATCGCGCTCGATGACGCGACCGCCATCACCTCCAAAAAAGAGCTCGTTGGCACCTGGAAGCTCGCTGGAATGTACTACATGGGGATTTCGGCCTACGGCGCGTCTGAAGACCTCTCCGCCCTAGCCGGTCAGTCCCTTGACGCCGACGTCACCTTCAAAGAGGATGGCACGGGAACCTACTCAGACGCTGAGATAACTTGGCAAGCCTCAGAAGACGGTGCCAGTATTGTGCTTGGCAGCATTGGCGATACCGAATACAAGGTTCCGGTAAAGCAGCTCGACGACACCCACATCATTCTTGACATGTCTGACTCTATTGGAATGAGCATAGCCTTTATGTACACCAAGTAGGCAAGACGTGCGCTAGCAAAGGCGGCACATCGTTTCCGGGAAACGGTGTGCCGCCTTTTTTTCGAACCCGTGCCGTTATTGTGCCGTTATTGCACAAAGCCGGGCCATGCGGAACCGGCGCTAAGCTCGTCCCATTTGTTGGCGGGGATGGTAATACTCTTGCGCTCGATGCCCTTGGCCCTTGCGTATTTGTCCAACTCGCTTACCATGCGCGTATACGTTGTAAGGCGCTTCTTTGAGGATCGCTTTACATTGCCCTCAACGCTCTCCCGCGATAGCAACGCACAGCGCAAAGGCGAATAGCAGAACACCACACCGGTTCTCTGTAGCTCGGAATCGTCCACCAAATACACTATCTTGCGTAGGTCGTCCTCAAACAGGCTCTCGACCGTTCTGCCCGACTCAACCAGCTCTTGCAGCGACAAGAACGCAGCCACGGAATCCTCGCCACCATCCATCGCCTCAAGAAAGTCCGTGTTTATGAACAGACGGTCACGAAGCTTGCCAAGATACGCAAACGACGGAATCTCTTGTCCGTTGAGCATGTTCTGAAGCGCCTGTACCGAATCGTCGCCAATCTCTCGTGCGGCTGCCGCAGCCGTAAATCCAGAGCTGCCCGCCTGCATGAGGGAGAACACGCGACGAAGGCGCTCCGCATAGCGCAGCGCATAGTCAACGGGACCGGTAATGTCAAACAGGGCGGCATCGGCCTCTGGCAAGGCCTCGTTGGCCTTGCGCTCGCTGCGCTGAGCTGCCATCTCGTCCAGAAAGGCGCGAAGAGCCAAGAACTGCTGCGGGGCGTCCTTCTTTGCGCGTTGGGGAGCAGACTTGGCCTCCTCCTTCTGCTCAGGCTCTTGTGGCGCAGGTTGAGCAATCTGGGGCTGTGGTACAACGGCCTCGGTTGGCAGCACCTGTTGCTCCACAGCGATGGACTGCGGATGCTCCTCGGCCTTGCCTGCGGGCTGTGTTGCCGGCTGTGTTGCGGCCGGTTCCTTGGTGGCGACCTCCTTCTTTGGTGCGGGGGAGGCGTCTTCCCTGTTGGTGGACTTGCGCGCAGTTGACTTGGCCATCTGGGCTGCGCGACGCTCGCGCTCTTCTGCACGCGCACGTTCGAGCTGCTCTATGCGCTGGAGCTGACGGGCGTTCTCGGCACGCTTTGCCATCTTTTCCTTTTCGGCAATAATGTTGAAGCCCTCAAGGACCTCGTCGCGCAACACCATCTCAAACACGCCAGCACCGGGCTTGCCCGTCGCGCGCGTAAGGTAGAGCAGCGGCCACCACTCGTCCATGCCATACTGGTTCTGCATGGGGGCAGGAACGCCAAAGCGCTTGCCAGCCGCTTGGGCCGCCTCGCCAAGCCAACGGCGATAGCGCCCCATGGTTCCACGATAACGGATGCTCAGCTGCTGAAACGTAGCCGGACCGCCGTAGTCCTTGAGGCAAACCACCGCGCGAAACGCATCGGTGTCGGCAAAGGCGGAATCGCCCAAGAGCTCCGACCACTGCTCCGCCGTAAGGGGAGACACAAACTCATCCTCCGTTGGATGCCATCGGTAGTCAATCTCCTCCTCGTCCATGGCGTCCGACGAAATCGCTTCCGTTTCCTGCCGAAGCATGCGGTCATTGCGAATAATGGTCATGGTTGCTCCCCTTGTTTCGTTTATGCACAGGAAGCGTACCATACATGCGTGCCAAACTGGACTCAAGAGGGACAGGCTGTACAAAAGGGACAGCCCCAAGCAATGGGGGTACTCCCCTTTGCTTGACCGCTACAGGATCGTGCGGCGAAGCAGCAGGGAGTTGGTGACCACGCTCACGCTCGAGAGCGCCATGCAAGCAGAGCTGAGCTCGGGAGGAAGGATGCCAAACGCCGCAAGCGGCACCAGCAGGAGGTTATAGCCAAGCGCCCAGACAAAGTTCTGGCGAATCTTTTTCATCGTGGCTTCCGAAAGCGCCATGGCACGCGCCACGTCGCGCACGTCGTCGTGCATGAGCACGATCTGCCCCACCTCAAGCGCGGCATCCGACCCGGCACTCATGGCTATGCCCAAATCCGCCGTTGCGAGCGCGGGCGTGTCGTTTATGCCATCGCCAACCATGGCCACGAGCTCCTCGTGCAAGGGGTCAAGAAGCTCCGCGATGCGGTCGGCCTTCTGCCCGGGCAGCACCTCTGCCATAACGTGGTCGGCATCAATGCCCACCTCGGCAGCCACGTGTCGCGCGGCACCGTATGCGTCGCCCGTCAGTAGGTAGACCTCGCAACCCCGCTTGCGCAACATGTGCACGCCCTCGGACGAAGTTGGCTTGGGCTTGTCGGCAGCCGCAATTGCGCCAGCCACGCCAAACGACTCAAACACGAGATACATTACCGTGGCATGCGCCGCTTCTCCCCGAACAAACTCGTCGCACCATGCTGGCAGCTCCACGCCCGCAAGGTCACGCACCAACGACTCGTTGCCAAACCCAAAGAGCTCTCCATCAACGCGACCCGTCACGCCCTTGCCCGTTATGGCCTCAAAGTCGCTCACCATCCCGTCCGGCACGGCAATGTCGTGCTCGGCAGCATACATAAGGATGGCGCGTGCCAGGGGATGTTCGCTGCCATTCTCCAACGCCGCCGCAAAGCGCACCACGTCCGCCTCGCTGGCCTCTTCGCCATGCGCCACTCCAACGACCATGGGCATGCCCTGCGTTATGGTGCCGGTCTTGTCAAACACCACCTTGCGCACCTTGCCCGCCTCTTGCAACGCGTCGCCGTCCTTAATGAGGATGCCCTGCTCGGCTCCGCGACCCGTGCCCACCATGACCGCCGTTGGCGTGGCAAGGCCCAACGCACAGGGGCACGCGACCACCACCACAGAGACCCCCGCCATGAGGGCGCGCTCAAACGCCGTCCCCGTTACGCCCCCGTTTGCCAGCGCAAACGCAAGCCAGCCCAAGAATGTAAGAAGCCCCAGCAACAGTATGGCGGGCACAAACACCGATGCGATGCGGTCGGCTAGCTGCTGAATCTGCGGGCGCGACCCTTGGGCCTGCTCCACCATCTCTACTATGCGCGCGAGCGTGGACTCCGCGCCAACGCGGGTGGCACGCACGCTAAAGGTCCCGTTGCCGTTAATCGTGCCACCCGTCACCTCGTCACCCGCGTGCTTTTCTTGCGGCATGGGCTCTCCCGTAAGCATGGACTCGTCGACCGAGCTGGAACCAGACACCACCACGCCGTCCACAGAGATCTTCTCACCCGGTCGAACGTCCACCACGTCGCCCACGCGCAGGTCGTCGGTGGGAATGTCGAGCACCTGGCCTTCCCTGTGCACGTGCGCGATCTTTGGCGCCAGGCCCATGAGCTCCTCCACGGCCTCGCCCGCACGGCCCTTTGCCCGCGCCTCCAGCATCTTGCCCAGCTGCACAAAGGTTATGAGCATGGCGCTCGTCTCAAACGGGGCCATGGTGCCCGCCGTCGTTGGAGAAAAGGTAACGTAGAGAGAATACGCAAAGGCAATGGTGGTGCCCACCGCCACCAGCGTGTCCATGTTTGCCGAGCGCGCCTTGAGCGCACCCCACGCGCCGCGATAGAACCGCAGGCCCGCAACAAACTGCACGGGAATCGTAAGCACCAGGCACACCACGTTCATGACGAGCATCATCTGCTCGTGCGTGTGATCTGCGCCATAGACGGCCGAGGCCAAGGGCATGGTGAGGCTCATGCCCAGAGGAGTCATGCAGACTATCATGATGAGGGTGGTGAGTGCCAACGACATGCCAAAGAGTCGCAGGTCATGCGTGCGCTGGGCCGCCTCGCGCTCATGTCGCTCGCGGTCGAATGCAGCGCGGTTCTCCTTGGGTATTACTGTGGCCCCATACCCCAAGTCCACGATGGTCTGCACCACCTGCGGCATGCCCGTGACGGCGGGATCAAAGGTGACGGTGCCGTTGTTTGCGGCTAGGTTTACCGCACACGTCTGCACGCCGTCCATGCGGCCGACCATCTTTTCTATGAGCGCCGAGCAGTTGGCGCAGTGCATGCCCTCTATGGCGATGCGCTCGGTTTGTGTTGCCATGATCACTCCCGTTTACGGCATCTCTAATTTGTCCATACCCAAGTATGCACCTTTTTTGCGTGTTGTTTCGCATGCCTGAAAATGTTTGGTTACGAGCTAGCCATCTTCGACGCGCTTTGGCAACAATTGCGCAACAATGCACGCCGTTGGCTCATCACGATATTGTTTAGGAGATACCATGTCTGAAGAAGCCTCGTTCTTGGAGCGCAAGGACGTTCGCATTAGCTTCCAACGCTATGCCATAGACGCGTTTGGCGCCATGGCGCAAGGCCTGTTTGCCTCGCTGCTCATTGGTACGATCTTTGGCACCTTGGGTGGCCTTACCGGAATCGAACTGCTAGGACAGATTGGTGGCTATGCCAAGACCGTGGCGGGACCAGCCATGGCGCTCGCCATCGGTTCTGCGCTGGCCGCACCACCCCTCGTGCTGTATTCCCTTGCAGCCGTGGGCTTTGCCGCCAACGAGGCCGGTGGCGCAGGCGGGCCGCTGGCCGTGTTTGTCGTTGCCATCGTTGCTGCCGAGCTGGGCAAGCTCGTGTCCAAGGAGACAAAGGTGGACATCCTGGTAACCCCCGGCGTTACCGTGGGCTTGGGATGCGCCTTGGCCTTGGCCATTGGACCTTGGGTTGGCGCAGCTGCGTCTTCGCTTGGAGCGCTCATTATGTGGGCGACCGACCTGCAGCCCTTCCTCATGGGCATCATCGTGTCCGTACTGGTAGGAGCCGCGCTTACGCTGCCCATATCCAGTGCCGCCATCTGCGCCGCGCTTGGCCTCACCGGTCTGGCAGGCGGGGCCGCCCTGGCTGGCTGCTGCGCACAGATGGTGGGCTACGCCGCCGCAAGCTTTGCCGATAACGGCTGGGCAGGCGTGGTCTCGCAAGGTCTGGGCACCTCCATGCTCCAGGTTCCCAACATCTTCAAGAAGCCCGTTACCTGGATACCCGCACTCGTGGCCAGCGCCGTAACCGGCCCCGTTGCCACCGTCGTGTTTGGCATGCAGCAAAACGGAGCCGCCATTGCCAGCGGCATGGGCACCTGCGGCTTGGTGGGTCCCATAGGCCTGTATTCCGGCTGGGTTGCCGACGGCATCACACCCGGTGCATTCGAATGGTTGGGCATGGCACTGGTGTGCGTGGTGATTCCTGCGGTGGTTGCGTGGCTCGTGGCAACCGCGATGCGCCGTGCCGGTCTTATCCAAGAGGGCGACATGGCTCTTGACTAACCGTTTGGGTTGGCCGTTTTGGGGCGGGGCCCCAACCGCCAACCCATAGCCCTGGGGGTGGCGCCGTGCGGCGCCAAACCGCCG
>JAUMWL010000015.1:0-14591 GCA_030529665.1 Coriobacteriales bacterium | reverse complement strand
GGCACCGGGGAGGGGCGGTGCCGTTCTTACCCAGGGGGGCGAGTGGGCTCTTGAAAACCGGTTGGGGTGGGCGGTTGGGGGCGGGCCCCAAACCGGCCAACCCATGTCGCTGGGTTTCGCTACGAGCGGCGCGAACCCTCGGTGTTCACCACAAGCGTGCCCGCCATAATGAGCGCGAGGGCAAGGGCCAAGCGTGGCAGCTGCTCCAGGGGTATCCTCTCGCCTAGGAGCGCAACGGAGAACACCACGCCAAACATGGGGATGAATGGCCTGAACACCGCCACGCGCGAGACGGGGTTGTACTTGAGCAACAGCGACCACAGCGAGAAAGCCACGGCAGAGAGCGTGCCCAGGTAAACAAGCACCCCACAGGCGGCCGGCGACACTGCGTGAACTTGTCCGCCAAAGGCCAATCCAATTATGGCCAGCGCAAGACCTCCGCATAAGAACTGCCATCCTGTAAGCATAAGAGGATCGCCGGACACGCCGTAGCGGCGCATAAGACAGGCGGCGCAGCCTCCCATAACAACCGAGGCAAAGATGAGGCCTTCTCCCAAAGGCGACCATGCTCCCATAAATCCGCCAGCGCGCAGCGTAACGATCGCCACTCCCCCTATGCCAAGCATGCATCCAACGAGCTTTCTAACGGTGAGCCGCTCTTGTCTAAAAACAAGGGTGGCCAGCGCAATCTGCACGAAGGCAGACATGCCCTGAACCAACGACGAGTTTGTTCCCGACGCGTACGCGAGACCCATATAAAACGGCGCATACTGCAACGTGGTTTGCGAAAGGCCCAGCAAGATTATGGGCAGCACGTCCTGCTTTGTAGGTAGCGGCGCACGTCGGCGAATCGCGGCCGTTCCCGCAAGAACGAGCATTCCAGCAAGCGCGAACCGCATGCCAGCAAATAGCACTTGCCCTGGGCGATTGTTGACCGGTATCTCAAACAGCTCATAGCCCGTCTTCACAAACGCAAACGCACTGCCCCACAGGGCACAACACAGAATGGCCAACGCAGCCACCACCCACGATTTGCTCATCAAATCACTGCGAGTGGCATCTTCTTTGCTCATATACACCAACCCATCTTACGCACTACGTTGCCCCAAGGAGTTCCGCCCCGAAAAGGCAAGGTGTGGCCATGGTTCCAGATGCGCCTGCGCGGGACACACCGGGCCATAGAAGGCATCTGCCAGCACAAACATGGCATTCTTAAGCGCCTGCTCCACCTCTTCCTCGCCAAACACGCAAACGTCACCCGCGGTCAGCAGCTCGTCGTCGGCCTCCAGCGGGCAGACGACGCGTACGGCCACCCCCGACTCCCGCTCGATCGCAGCCGCCCTCGAACCTGCCGCCACTGGCTCGCCAACCACACAGTAGGCCCCATCCATTGATGCCGCACGCGCATCCCTACATGGCCACGAGCATTCGCCCGTCTGTTCCGAGAATCGCAGCGAAGCCAAAAGCTCGTCCATAAACCCGCCCACAGGCGTGCCCACCACATACGGTGTGCCAAAGCGCCTGCGCAACTCCTTCGCAACCGGGATTCCCGTGGCAGACACCACGAGGTTAACGCTTGCACGTGCCGCCTGGGCCAAGTTGTCCAGCGTGCTTCCCATTGCCCAACACGACACAATCTCGTAGCCCGCATCCGTCGCAAATGAACGGACCGTCTCCACCGCACCCTGCTCCACAAAGTCCAGCGGCGTCATGCCAAGAATGTTGAGGGAGTTAGGCTGCCGCTCTTGTGGGGTTACGAATCGCTCGGCCAGGGCATTCCACGCACCGCCTACGCCAACCACGTAGTCGTGCATCCCATTGGTGCGCACATAGAAGCACGGAATGCCGGTCTTGCGCTCGATTATTCTGCATATGGCCGCAAAGTCGGTTCCGGTAATAAACGGGATGGGAGAGTTGCACAAGGCCACGAACCGGGGATGCAGCTCAAGCGCGGCGTCCACCACATCTTGCACGAGCTTGTTGTCGTTGCCCAAAATCGCGTCTTTCTCAACGAGGCCCGAGATAAAGATCAGGCTGTCATGGTCGTACCAGCGAGTCTCGTCGTGGGTGTTGTATGTGGAGTTGCAGCCCGACGGGTCGTGTATGACCACCATGCCACCCAGCTCAAACAACGCCGAGCAAGCTCCCGAGACGTCGCCCGTGTATACCGGCAGGATGCGATTGGCTCGATTCATGCTGCTCCTCTTTACGTGGTCGTCTACATATATAGTACTCGCTTCTGGCACGGCACGCGCAATTTATGTCGATTTGGGTTTATTTCGTCGAACGGCTACCTTTGTGTCCTGCAAGCATAGGACCCATCGCGTTAGGAGAGCCATGGCACTTACGTTATCGCACTTATCGGCTTTGGACGTTATTCGAACGCTACGCTGCGAAGGACACGACCTTACCAAAATGGACGTCTTAGGGCTGACGAAACCCTCTCCGTGGGACGGAAGACGATGGAATGCCAAACAGTTTTGTCCGCCCCAATGGCAGTGGGGATCGCCGAGCGCGAATCGGCCCCTCGACGTATTGGTACCCACGCGCAGCAATCAGATTCGCATGGCGCACGTTAGGCAACACTCAATTTGGCAAAAGCTACCCCCACATTCGATCCTCTGGTTGGACGAGAACTCACGTGTCACCTCGCCGGAACTCACTTTTTTGCAGGCGGCAACATACCTGTCGCTTCCCATGCTCGTGTTACTGGGGTACGAGCTTTGCGGACACTTCTCTAGGACGGCAGACGAGCCACTGGAAGGCAACGTGGAGATCAACATCCCTGCCGCAACCAGCACTGAGGAGATTGCGGCATACCTCAATAGTTTCACACGCATGTCTGGATTGGCGCTTGCCAAGGAGGCGCTTTCGTATGTGTCCAATCATGCCCTGAGTGCCCCGGAGGCTGTTTTGGCCACAATCTATTCTCTCCCTGTCCAAGAGGCTGGATACGGAATGGGACCCGTCGCGCTCAATGAGCGTATTGTCGTGGATGGCACCGACTATGAGCGGACTGCGCGGTCGCGCTATCCCGACATCCTCTTTTCCTTTGCTCCGGTGGGCATCAACTACGATGGCGAGGACCATCTTGACCTTGAGGGACTTGTGCGCACCACTCGAAATGCCGAGCGCGCCGACGGAAATGAAAAGCCCGGTGCCGAGGCTGTGCTGAGGGAGAAGCTGAACGCCGTGAGGAACAAGGTGGTGGATGACAACACGCGAAACCGGCAGCTTATGGCAGAAGGCTGGTTGGTGCTGCCCGCAACAAAAGAAAACCTTTTTGGCTGGGGGAACCTCGACACGTACACGCAGGAACTCTTGGCGTGCGCTCGCCACTTCTGCAGCGTCGACACCTCAGAATACGAGCGAGTCCTTGACGACACGGACAATACGCGTGATCGAAATCAGCTTTTGGCCTCAATGCTACCTGCGGGCCGCCCGTGGGGCGCGTCTCACGGACGCCTGTGAATCCCGGGACTCGCATCACCCGTAATTAGTGGGCAATATAAACTTTAACTATCGCGTTTTCGCAGGTAATGTTTCTGAAAACGGGTGCTAAAGGCCTCGTATTGCCCACTAGCTATTTTATCTAGTGGGCAATACGAGGCCTGTTATTCCAATTTCGGTTTTCGCCAACTGGGGTTTTGTTGTAGTTGTAGTTTTTATTGCCCACTAATTTGGTCGCGAAAACCTCCTCCTTAAGTACAATCCGGCCAAAAAGTGGGAAAACGCCAAAACACCACCCAACCCGCTGCATTAAAACAGATTGAAGGGCATGAATCCCCTCCATTTTGTACCTCTGCGGGTTGCAAGAGGGACCATAGCTCAACCTTTACTAAAAGCAGCTCGCACAGCCAAGGCCCTTTCGGGGAATGAGGTCCCTCACATCCTTTGGAGCGCTCCAAGCCTCATCCATAAGCGAGGCAACGGCACAAATCCCTGCAAACCCCCAGAGCCCTCCGCCTTCAACGACATTGACAAAATGCGACGTACCCGTAAACCACACTGCCTTTTGGCCAAGCGCAAGCACTTTTTGGTCCCTTGTACGCGTCGCCACCCTGAGCTCAGGCAAGACGATGGACGAAAGCAGGACCTCAGGCGCATTTTCTCGCAACCACACGAGGTCATCTTCCTCCTCCGGGTTTATACCATCTAGGTAGACCTCCGTTACGGCGAATCCATGCTCGCACAGCAGGCGGGCTAAACCAAGAGGACGCGGATGGAACGAAGCGTCAATCACTATGGGCGTATCACCCACAAGCTCTTTGAGCGCCGTAAGCGATTCTTCGCAACGCGCGATTTCGTACGTGAAATCGGGCAGCGACATGCCAAGAGTGTCGCACAGTTGCTGGTATTGCTCTTGAATCTGGGCATACGAGAAGCATGAGGGAAGATACAAAAAAGGTCTACCCAGTCTGGCAGCGAGCTTCTCTATGCCATACCGAGCGTTGGGATACGTTGCCACAAACAAGCCCGCTTGCGCAAGAGTCCTATATTCCGCATAGGTCGTGCAGTCCTGGAGCTCTCTTAGCCTGAATCCGCCTTCTTGGAGCAGTTCCCTAAGCTCACAGTCATCAGCCAAGGCAAAATCTGATCCAAGAAATGCAACAAGATGACCATCAGCGTCGCACGATCGAAGAGGGTCAAACATGGCCTTGCGCAGGCGTTGGTCAGGACTTAGGCGACGCTTCATGATGGGGTCCATAAAGGCCCGCACAAAGTCGACCGTGGGGAACTCACGCTCAAGCTCCCTATATACGCGACTCATTCTCACGCCAAGAAAATGATGCGTGCATACGGGAAACACAATGACGCATGGCGGGAGATCGCCACGATCCGCTAGTTTTCGAAGCACCTCCGCAATACCCTCAAGCGTGACCTTCTCGACGGTACCTCGTGTTATGTCCTCCTCCTTGAGGACCACGCACGAGAAGCGGTTTGAAGCCCCCATCTCTGCAGCTGTAAGCGTTACGCCACGCATGCAGTTGATGGCACACACATAGATCTGATGTGCCTCGGGCACCAGCATCCCCACATGCACGATGTTCCACACGCCGTGCGCGGGTGGGTTGAACTCAAGCTTTGACGGAAACAACGCCGCAGAGGTCGTCTGTCCCGCCGTCGTTGCCGATAGGCCAAGTCGTTTGAGCACGCCTCTCCTTTCGCCGCCGTGTAACGGAGCCAGTGGCATACGGAACACCCTTTTTGGGAAACGTTATGCC
Source organism: Coriobacteriales bacterium (assembly GCA_030529665.1). Classification (GTDB taxonomy): domain Bacteria; phylum Actinomycetota; class Coriobacteriia; order Coriobacteriales; family Atopobiaceae; genus RUG440. Next base: position 9,366 of record JAUMWL010000015.1, on the reverse strand, counting down.
AAATGGCACGCTGTTTCTCGGAAAGGGTGTTCCACTCTTAGCAAATGCGGGGCAGGAGCTCGCCACCAGGCTGGGGCAGCAGCGTCTGCGTGCCCACCTCGGTGTTCATGACCACCCAACCGGGACGCTCGTCCGTAACACGGCCAATAATGGCAGCACCCTGCGAATACGGACACGCGCGCAGCGCCTCAACCAGCGCAGGCGCTTCCTCCGCAGGAGCGATGACCACAAGCCGGCCCTCGCATGCGAGGTAGAGCGGCTCAAGTCCCAGCATGCGACAAACGCCTCCCACAGCCGGATCAACCGGCACCGACGCCGCGTCCAGCGAGATACCCACACCACTCTGAGCGGCAATCTCATAGAGCACCGTGCCCACGCCACCGCGCGTGGCGTCACGAATCACGTGGATGTTCTTGCTCACGCCAAGCATGGCCTCGACACTCGACCACAGCGGCGCGCAATCGGACGTAACGTCTGCCTCAATGCCAAAGTCGTCGCGCGCCAACAAGATGGTGCAGCCGTGACGTCCCACGTCTCCCGTTACGATTATGGCGTCACCAGGGCGGGCGTTTGCACCCGCGGGAGTGGCGCCCCCAACGATCTCGCCCACGCCTGTGGTGGTAATGAACACGCCGTCCACTTGCCCCCTGCCAGCCACCTTGGTGTCGCCTGCAACGAGCGTTACGCTAGCCTCGGCAGCCGTTGCGGCCATGGCATCTGCAATGGCTTCGAGCTTGTCCAGTTCAAAGCCCTCCTCTATCACAAACGCACAGGTGAGGTAGCGCGGACGCGCACCCATGCACGCAAGGTCGTTAACGGTGCCGCACACGCTGAGCTTGCCAATGTTGCCCCCCGGAAAGAACGAGGGAGACACGATGAACCCGTCGGTCGACATGGCGATGCGTCCCGCCGGACGATCCAGCACCGCCGCGTCGTCAGCCGTAAGCAGCGGACTTTGGAACCGCCGCGCAAACACCTTGTCAATAAGCTCTGCCGTCTGCCTTCCACCGGCACCCATAGCCAGCGTAACCTTGTCGCTCACAGTAGATCCCCTCCATACTGGTAGTACGCCGAACACGCGCCTTCGCTGGAAACCATGCACGCGCCAACCGGGCGCAGCGGCGTGCACGCCTTGCCAAACAGCGGGCAGTCACTTGGCTTGCACACGCCGCGCAACACCTCGCCACAGCGACATGCCGGGTTGGGCTTGCCCTCAATGTGCGGCATGTCAAACTTCTTGCGTGCGTCCATGTTCTGGTATGCCTCTCTTAGGGCCAAGCCCGACTGCGGAATCACGCCCAGACCACGCCATTCGGTGTCCACTGGCTCCATGACCTTGCGAATAAGGGCGACGGCTGCAGGCGTGCCCTCGGGTTTTACCACGCGCGGGTAGGCGTTCACAAAGAACGGCTTGCCCTCCTGGGCCTTGCGCACCGCCACGGCCAAGGCCGTGACCAGCTCCTTTGCGGTAAAACCTGCCAGCACGCCGCTAACGCCCTGCTCGGCGAGGCTCTCGCACAGGCCCGTCCCAATGATGGCGTGCACATGCCCTGGATACAGGAACACGTCGGCGGAGTCGCGCAGGGCAGCGTAGGCGTTGGGCATGGTCTTGTTTGCGGTAAGCAGGCTAAAGTTGCCCACGCCCTCGGTCACCGCCTGGTCGGCAACCAAGCAGGCAGCAGGCACGGTGGTCTCAAAGCCTACGGACAAGAACGCCACCTGCTCGTCCGCATGCTCCTTGGCATAGGCGAGCGCATCGAGCGGCGAGTACACCACCTGCACCTTGCCGCCGTTGGCCCGCACGTCGGCCAAGTTTTGGCGCGTACCCGGCACGCGCACCAAGTCGCCAAAGGTCGTTATGGTAACGCCATGCCCAGCCAGCCAGATGGCCTCGTCAATAAACCCCACCGGCGTGACGCACACCGGGCAACCTGGACCAGAAATGAGGTCTACCTGCGGCGGAAGCAGCTTGCGCACGCCCAGGCGAAAGTTCTCATGGGTGTGGGTGCCGCACACCTCCATGATGCGCAGGTGCGGCCCGTCGTAGGACTGGATTATCTGCGCCGCCGTTTGCCTTTGTTCGCCACTCATGCCAGCAAGGCCTCCATGATCTCGTCGGTCTCGTGCTCGTCCTCGTCGGTTATCTTTGCGATGGCAATGCCCGCATGAACCATAACGTAGTCACCGGGCTCGACGTCGTCCATGAGCTGCACCGACACCTCGCGTCGAGCACCCGACGCGTCCACCATGGCCATTCCGTCCTGCACACGCACGACCTTGGCCGAAAGTCCCACACACATGTTTCTCTCCTATCGTTTTGCAAAAGAGGCTAGACCCCTTTTGACAGTTTTGCCGCAACGACCGCCTGACCCAAAGCGACACCGCCATCATTTGGCGGCACCAGGCTGTGGGTGAGCACCACAAACCCTTGTGCGCGCAGACGTTTTGCCGAAAGCTCCAACAAAAGCAGGTTTTGATAACAGCCGCCCGTGAGGGCAACCACGTTTACGCCCGTGCGCGCACGAGCCTGCACGCATGCGTCTTCCACGATTTGCGACAAACCCGCATGAAACGCATACGCCAACCACTCGCGGCCATCTCCCGCAAGGCGCCGTTCCACGACCCAAGCAAACAACGTCTCGGTTGCACCAAATCGCGGCAGCTCGGCATGCTGCGCCGCAGCTCGCCCGCGCTCGGCAGCAAACTGCAGCTGCGTGGCCGCCTCGCCTTCGAAGCTTGATGCCCGGCGAACGCCAAGCACCGCGCTTACCGCATCAAAGAGACGCCCCGCGCTCGTGGAGACCACCGTGTTTATGCCTCGGCGCACCATCGCCTGCACCACACGCGCCTCGGCCTTGGTACACAGGCCCAGCCGCTCCGCCAAGGCGGGCACGTCGTTGCCCTCGCCCAGCATGGCAACCGCCACGCGCCACCCCTCCTTGGCGGAGAGGTCCCCACCAGCCTGCGCAAATGGCGAGATGTGCCACACGCGCTCGAAGCCCATATAGTCGGCAAGCAAAACCTCGCCGCCCCATATCGTGCCATCCTCGCCGTATCCCGTTCCGTCAAAGGACACGCCGATGACCTTTTGCCCGTCGGGCACGTCGTTCTCGGCCATGCAAGACGCCACGTGCGCGTAATGATGCTGCACCTCCACCAGCGGCACGCCCGTCCGGCCAGCCAACTCGTGCGCAACCATAGTAGCGTTGTACTTGGGATGCAGGTCGCACGCAATAACCTGCGGCTCAAGCTCCAGCAGCGTCTGGAACCGTCCGATGGTCTCTTGCAGCGCGTGGACCGTACGCACGTCCTCCAAGTCCCCCACATAAGGCGACGGATAAAACAGGTCGCGCGAACCCAGGCAAAACGTGTTCTTTAGCTCACCGCCCGTGGCCAGCACGCGCACGCCAAAGTCCTCGCTCAGCACAAACGGCAGCGGGGCCCAGCCGCGAGAACGGCGAATCATGTAGGGCTTGTCTTCAAAGAGGTCCATTACCGTGTCGTCGGCCCGCACGCGAATCTTGCGGTCATGCGAGAGAATCGCGTCGCACAGACCGCCCAGCTCGCGACGTGCCTCGTCGTCATCGCGGCAGATGGGGGCACCAGATTCGTTGGCGCTCGTCATCACCAGAAGGTCGGGCATGACAATGCCGTCATCGTAGTCAAAGAGCAGCAGCTGCAGCGGGGCATAGGGCAGCATCACACCGAGTTTGGGATTTGCAGGCGCCACTGCCTCGCACGCACGACCCTCCACTCGCTTGGGAAGGAGCAGAATGGGCTTTTGGTGTCCCGTGAGGATTTCTTCCGCAACCGCCGAGACCTCGCACTCGCGACGAGCCACGTCCAGGTCGCGCGCCATGACCGCAAACGGCTTGGCCGAGCGACGTTTGCGCTCGCGCAGCAGACCCACGGCATCGGGATTGGTGGCGTCGCAGCACAGGTGGAAGCCACCGATGCCCTTGACTGCCACCACACCTCCCTTGGCAACGATGCGCCTTGCCTCGGTGATGGCCGCATGACCGCGCTCGGGACGGTCTACCAGGTACGCCTGCGGGCCACACTCGTTGCAGCACACCGGCTGGGCGTCGTAGCGACGACTCGCGGGATCGTGGTACTCGCTTGCGCACTTCTTGCACATGGGAAACTCGCGCATGCTGGTGCGCTCGCGGTCGTAGGGCAGCGACTCAAGAATGGTGAGGCGCGGACCGCAGCACGTGCAGTTAATAAAGGGATGCAGGTAGCGACGATCGCGAGGATCGTACAGCTCGCGCTTGCAGTCGTCGCATATGGCGATGTCGGGCGAGACGAAAATCTCGCCGGCGGTCTTTTGGCTCTCCACGATGCCAAAGCCGTCGAAGCGAGGAGCCTCGGCCTCGGGGACCGACTTTACGTCCAGCTTTAGGATGGCCGCACGACGCGGGGGCAGCGTGCGCAGAAGCTCCAAGAACCGCTCGATCTGCTCGTCGCTCCCTTGGGCATATATCTCCACGTAGGGACCCTTGTTGCATACCGTGCCGGCAATTCCCGCCGCCGTTGCGTGACGGTCCACCGTAGGGCGAAACCCCACGCCTTGCACGATGCCGTAGGCCCTGATTCGCTTGGTCGTCATGGCGCCACCCGCTCGCTCAGCTCGCCCGAGACAGGGAACTGGGGCACATCGATGGTCCTGCCATCAAAGCGAGAAACGATGCGCCACAGCGTGGGATCGCCTACAAGAACGTCAAAGCCGCCGCCATACACGAGCTCCTCAAAGTCATCCTCCTCGCGTAGGCGCACGTCACCTTCCTGCGCCAGCTCGGGAAGCTGCATAAACCACGTGGCACACGTTACGCTTGCAACGCCTTGCGCAAGCAGCTCCTCACGCATTGCGTTTGCAGCCACCTGCTGATTCACCACCAACACGCGCTTGCCAAGCAAGCGTGCCGCGGGCTCCCAACGCGTTACCGACGTGGTACCCCCCTGCCACGCCCCTTGTACTCTGTAGGGCGTGCCAAAGCGACGGTTCAGTAGCTTGGCAGCCGCCATGCCCGAAGGCGACAAGACCACGACCTGTTGCGCGGCAGACGCGGTGACCACGTCCTCAAACAAGAGGCGCATGTGCGCAGGAGGAATGCAGCTTAGGTCAAGCGGGTTTGCGCCAAGATACAGCGTGCGGCCCTCTTCCACAGGCAGCTCCTGCCTCGCAAAGCGATCAAACAGCTCCACGTACGCCTTGCTCGCGCCAACGTCGTAGAGCTCCATGCCCGTGGTGTCCACGGTAATGACGGGAAGGTCGCACTTGCGCTCGGCCATGCGGCGCAACGCATGGTAGTCGGTGCCGATTACCGAGGGCACCGGAGTTCCCACCACAGCCGCAAAGTTCGCGTCGATCTTGTGGGCGGCATCGGCCAGCTCCGCCACGAGCTTCTCGTCGCGGCCAAGAATAGCATCCATGTCACGCAGGCCCGCGCTAAAGATGGCGCTGCGGGTGGTGTTCCAGCGCGGCTCGTCAAACCCGCAAATGTTGCCGGTGCAGCCGCCCGCGTCGCACACAACCACAATGCCGCCCAGCTCAAAGAGCACGCTCACGGCGCCGGATTGGTCTGGCGCAAAGGGCGTTAGGTACTTTCGGAGTCCCCTCATGCGCCTACCTCCTCAGGTTTGTCAGCGCCTCAAACAGGCGGCGGATTCCAGCGTAGCCATACGGCTGTACGTCTTCGTTCCAAGGCAGACATGCTGCCTCGGGGTGATACCAGCCCGCGTCCTTGCCCAAGCACACGTCCACCGGGCAGTCGGCCGGATCATAATAGAGCATGGTGGGCTCCATGTTTGAGTACACGCGCGTCTGAGGGCTCGATTCCGCCAGGCGACGCAAGAACACAAAGTTCTGGGCCTGCAGCGTTCCAAACACCTCGCGCACCTCAAAGCCATAGCGCACGAGCGCCAGCGCCAGCTCAAACGCATCGGCGTTGAGGCACTCCCCCACGCTAAAGCTGGCATGAGGTTGCTCAGCCCTAAACGCATCCACCGCAGCAACGGCCGCGTCGTAGTCCGCCGCGTCATCAAACGTCACACCAAGCACCTGCCCGAGCGCCTGGTACTGCTTGCGAACGCGCTCCACGTCGTAGAACCGACCGAGCTCAATGGAGGGAATGTGCAGCCGCTCCTGCAGGTCGGCCGCAGCAAATCGCGCCTCGGAATGAAGCACCAGGTTAAAGTTTGCCTCGGCCATGTGCTGGAACTCGTCAAAGTCCTCACAGCGCGAAATCTCGCGAATGGCACGCACGCCAATCGAGCGCAGGTAGTCGTACAGCTCGCAGTCATCCACAAGCGGCGCAAAGAAGCCCAGCACATTGACCGAGGTCGGACGCTTGGCACGCGGTTGCAACAGCGAATAAAGGCTCTGCCGAACATGGACCATAGGCGGACGTCGCCCTTCTCGGGTGAGCGCATACATGTAGCAGGGACGCACGGGCAGACCCACGCGCTCCTCCGCACGACGGCACACACGCTCCATGTCGGTGCCCAAAAGCGCATCCACACAGGTAATGCATATCATCACGAGCGACGGACGGGTGGGCAGGCACTCCACGACCTCCTGGACTGCCGCTGGGATCTTTCGCAGATGACGCCCCGTAACAATGTCGGTCTCGGCCATGTTGAGGTAGAAGAACCGGTCCTTATACGCCGGCATGCTGCTCACAAGCGACGTGTTGCGACCACAGCAACCAGGCGCCACCAGCAGCATAACGCTTCCTGGGATTGCCAGACCGGCACGCTTTACGCCAAAGCCCTCGGCACCGGGAGAGTTGAATGCCAGCGTTGCAGGCGAGCTATATATAAGGTGTCGATTGGAGACAAGCTCGTCGGGCAGGTTGTCCAACCCACGCTCCGCAAGCTCGGCCGCCGTATAGTAACGCGCGGTACGCTCTTTGGATTGGCTCATGGGCTAGATCTCCCCCGCACTCAGACGCGCGGCGAGGTCGAGGAACTGCTGGCTCACCGGCAACGTGGAATCTCCCTCAATAACGGTCTTGCCCTCGTCCTCAAAGCGATTGATGTCATCCGAGCGAGGAATCCGGGCCACAACGGGCAGTCCACGCTCGTCTGCAAACGCCTGAACCTTGGCCGTCTCGTCGGGCACGTTGCGATGGTTCAATATGATGCCCGCCACGCGCGCGTAGCCACGGTCCTCAAAGTTTGCGACCGCGGTGTTGATGTTATTCGCCGCATAGAGGGCCATCTTCTCGCCGGAGGTAACGATAAGGACCTTCTTGGCATATCCCTCGCGGATTGGGGCGGCAAACCCGCCGCATACAACGTCGCCCAGCACGTCGTACAGAACCACGTCAGGCTTCCAGGTTTGGAACAGGCGCAGGTCCTCGAGCAAGTTGAACGTGGCAATGATGCCACGCCCCGCACATCCCAGACCAGGCGTGGGGCCGCCCGTCTCGATGCAGAGCACGCCGCCAAAACCTTCGCGCGAGATTTGGTCCAGCGTCTCGGGGTCGTCGTCGTGCTCGCGCAGGTAGTTCATAACCGGCTCGAGCAGCTGCCCGCCAAGCAGGTTGATGGTAGAATCCGCCTTGGGGTCGCAGCCGATCTGAATCACGCGCTTACCCTGCACGGCAAACGCGGCCGCCAAGTTGCTGGTAATCGTGGACTTGCCTATGCCGCCCTTGCCATAGATGGCTATCTTGAGCATCGTTTCTCCTTGATCTTCGTGCTCGGACTTAACCTTGCCGTCAGAACATAACGTTATCCTAACATGGTTTTCCCCAGAAGAAGCATCCCATGCAGAAAGGTGACAACAGGCACACTGTTTCCAGGAAACGGAGCACCACCTCATCGGCCTCCTATTCTACGCAAGGCTACAGCATGGCAATGATACCCGCCTGCTCCGGCTCGGGCACCTTGAGCATGTCCAGTGCCTCCTGCTTGGACCAGCCAACGCTCTCCATGAGGCTGCGGACGTTACGCAGCAGGGTCTCGCGAGCACCTCGCTCAATACCCTGCTCGATGCCCTCGTTCCTAGCTTCCTCACGCATGTCCTCTATAGCCTTACACATATCCATCTTCTCCTCTCCGCACGGCACCTTGAGCCGCGAGTCTGTGAGCGCGTTGATGAGTTCCACGCTCTGGGCACCGACGCTGCGGAAGCGTGTCTCGCCACGCACGTACTTCTCCAATCGCACTTTGTCCTTCGAGTACTTAATGTACCCAAAACGAGCCCGAGCTCGGTCTCGAACCTGCGAAAGTCCTCCTCGCACATGGACTCGGGCGACACGAGGTTCATACGGTAATCGGGAACATAGGAGAGGAGCTCCCCGTCGCACTGTCCCAGCATCGCATGCAAGCTCGTGGGCCTACCCCAGGGCTCCGGCCCGAAGTGCACAACAAGCGTAACCACCGGCAGCAGCACGTCACTCTCGCGCAGCCCCGATACCCACCCGTCAGACGCAAGCACGCCCTCACTGCGGTTACTCCTCACGAGTTCGTCCACTTGGTCGGCATACCTTATTGCGTCGTAGAGCATCGCGCGCACAGGCATCGCCGCGTTCGGCTTCGTCTGGTCCTCCACGCCGAGCAGGGCGTAGGCCGCGCGACCGTCGCTCATAGCCGTCCAAAGCCTGAGACCGTCACGCCGACGCTCAACGAGCTTTCCCTTGGGCGTCTTTGCGGAACTCACGGAGTCCAAGGGAGACAACTCCCCTGCGTCCACGACGTGCCTCCCGCTGTAAATCGCATAGTTGAACGCGTCCGCGAACCTCTCCGGATCCGCCATGTACTTCCGAGTCGCCATATCTACCTGTCCCATGCGCCCTCCGCACTCTCTGTTCTAACGACTAGCAGCATTTTAACAGAACATATATTCTAATGCAACATATGTTCTATACATTTCTCATCACATTTCCCTTATCCCAAAGAGGCTTAGTCCCAAGCGGATGTGCAATACGCCACTAATTGGAAAGGATTGGGCAGTTTACTACCAACCATGCGCAGGAGTCGGTGCGGGGCCGCCGCACTACGTGACATGGTTTGCGACGCTTCCGACCAGGACCCATTGCTCGTTCCCTCCTTCCCGTAAGTTAGACGCTTGGGTATACTGGACTATGGGAGGGTTGACTCGTGATGGATGAGGATTTGCAGGCTCTGTTTATGCAGGCGCGCATAGCGCGGCTCGCGTCGCTGCGGTGGGGCACACCGCTAAGAGATGCAGCCAGCGTACTCTTTCAGTCAGGCGCTCTCGCGTACGTGCGTGATAGCTTTGATTATTTCCATCTGGAGGGAGACGAGGCCGTGCTCGACGACGTGGAGGACTACCTAGCGGACCGAGGAGTGCTGACAAATGCTTTCGCTTGATGCCCCCATCATGCTGTACCACGG
>JAUMWL010000250.1 GCA_030529665.1 Coriobacteriales bacterium | reverse complement strand
GATAGTTAAAAAATCTCGTGTACACTAATTGCTCCGAATCGTTGCGGTCAATAGGGTTTGGCCCGTCGCAATTGCGCTCACAACCGCCAGCAGGCCAACAAAAGCATGCGGCAGCAAAACTAACGGTATACTTGGTCCAGACCGTACGCTCTCTACACGAATCGAGACTCGTATGTTCAAACGTTTTTGTCGGTACTGACCGTTCTCGCCCTCGGCATTGCCCTTACGATGCTGCCCGCATGTTCCGACGATGAGGACGGGGCCGCCGCCAGCGTCAGAGGCGCAACCACGAGCGGCGTGGGTGCAAGTGGCGTGATGATGCGCGCCAAGCAAGGGACGGCCGAGCTGCAGATTACGCGCGTGCAGCCCGGTGGTACCAAGCCGTCCAACGTCGAGCCAAACACGTGGACGGTGTTTGTGTACCTGTGCGGCTCCGACCTAGAGTCATCCGACGGTGATGCCACGGAGGATTTGGGAGAGATGGTGGGAGCCTCGGGTAGCGAGAACGTGCGATTCGTGGTAGAGACGGGAGGGGCAAAAAAGTGGGCAAACAAAAACATGCACGCAAAACAGCTCCAGCGCTTCCTCATCCAAGACGGGTCTATCCAGGAGGTCGCATCGCTGGATTCCGCAAACATGGGTGAAACGAATACCTTGGCCGACTTCCTCACGTGGGGCGTGAAGAACTACCCGGCCGATCACATGGGCGTTATCCTGTGGAATCACGGCGGCGGGAGCATATCGGGCGTGTGCTTCGACGAGCGAAACAACGACGATTCGCTCGTGCTGCGCGAGCTAGACGACGCGATGGCAACCGCCTACCAAACCATGTGGGACAAGTTCGAGTTCGTGGGCTTTGATGCCTGCCTTATGGGAACGCTGGAAACCGCGAACGTCCTTGCGTCGTACGCGCGCTACCTCTATGGCTCCGAAGAGATGGAGTCGGGCACGGGGTGGGAGTACAGCTCCATCATGGAGCACCTGGCGCAAAACCCCACATGCACAGGCGCGGAGCTTGGCAAGGTTGTGTGCGACGCCTACTTGGATTCCATCACATACAAGGAGGACCGAGACATCGCCACGTTTTCGGTGATTGACCTCTCGCACACAGACGAGCTGCTGCGGGCTTTCAACCGCTTCAGCCAGGAACTGTACGAGGCCTCCGAGGACGCAGGCACCCTCGCAACCATGGTGCGAGGCATCGGCCTCATAGACAACTTTGGTGGAAACAATCGCTCTGAGGGATACACAAATATGGTGGACCTCGGCAGCATGGTTGAGGCGTGTGCCGAGGCGGCACCGAGCGCGGGTGAGGTACTCGACGCGTTGCACGCGGCTGTGGTGCATCACCAAGAGGGGCCCACCCATACAAAGGCGCAGGGCTTGTCTGTGTATTATCCGTTGCAAATCGAGGACGCAAACGAGCTTGCGGTGTTTGAGCAGGTGTGCGTGAGCCCATACTACCTTTCGTTTGTGGACCGGCAGGCTCATGCGGCAACGTCGCAAGACGGCACGGGGTATGAGGACTACGATGGCGACACGTGGTTTGACGAAACCGGCTGGTGGGAATGGCTCTTTAGCGATGACGAGGCGGGCGAGAGCGCAACGAGTGCCCAAGCCGACGGATACTGGGACTACGTGGATGAGCACAGCGGCGAGAGCACGGTCATAACGTTTGACAAGGAGCCGCAGTTTGACAAAGACGGTATCTATGGGTTCAAGCTCAGCCGGGATGGCCTAAGCAACGCGGCGAGCGTGAGCGCGTTGGTGTACCAATACTCGGAGGACGAGTCCGACTTCCTGCTTTTGGGCGAGACCTACGACGTAGAGGGAAGCTGGAAGACGGGCAAGTTCAAGGACATGTTTGACGGCTACTGGCTCTCGCTTCCCGACGGGCAAAACCTCAGCATCACCCTGGCTGAGACCGCCGATGACTACGTGGTATACACCGCGCCAATCGAGCTAAACGGCAAAGACACAAACCTGCGCATCCGCCAGTACCTTAAGGACGACTCGGTGGAGGTCGAAGGCGCCTGGGACGGCATCGATCAAAACGGATCGTCTTCTCGCGGAATCACAAAGATCAAGAAGGGCGATGTGATCGTGCCCCTCTACGAGTCGTACGGTGTGGAAGACGACGCGCAAGGCTACTATGAGGGCGACGCGTACAAGGTGGGCAAGACGCTGACCATCGACTATGACTACCCGCCAGAGGGAACCTATGACTACTCGTTTTGCATCTACGACGTGTTTGGCGACTGCTATCAAACCGATTCTGTTGAGTTCCAAATAGACAAGGACGGCGAGATAAGCTACTTCCTCTAGCCAGAGTCGCGAACGATGGAAACACTCTCCGTCGCTCCCCTTTGCTCGCAAAGTGGGTTCGGTTGCCTATCCCGCAAGTTCCGCATTCGCCTACTGTGCTATATTGCACCCGTCCACAGGCCTAAAACGAGAGGGGCGTTATGCTCACCAAGGAGTTGCTCGATGAGTTTGCGGAGCTGAAGCGGCAGCATGACGCGATTGTGCTGGCACACTACTACGTTCAGCCCGATGCACAGGATCTGGCCGACTACGTGGGGGATTCCTACTTCCTGGCGCAAAAGGCCGCCACGCTGGATTGCAAGACACTCGTGTTTGCCGGAGTCCAGTTTATGGCCGAAAGCGCCAAGCTGCTCTCGCCAGACAAGCGGGTATTCATGCCCGAGCCAACGGCCGATTGTCCCATGGCGCACATGCTGCGCAAGGAGACGGTGGATCAGGCGCGCGAGCAGTACGGAGAAGACCTCGCGGTCGCATGCTACGTAAACTCCACCAACCAGATGAAGGCGTGGTCGGACGTGTGCGTAACCTCGTCCAATGCGCAGCGCATTGTGGAGCGGCTTCCACAAAACAACGTCCTGTTTGTTCCGGACCTGCACCTGGGCCACTACATCCAGCAGCAGGTGCCCAGCAAGAACATCAT
>JAUMWL010000094.1 GCA_030529665.1 Coriobacteriales bacterium | reverse complement strand
CCAGTGCCGCATAGCCGTCCATGGCAATGTACTCGTCGATGTCCTCGGGGTTGATCACGCCGCAGTTGCGCAGCACGACGCGGTTCTGGGTCTTGTAGAAGGTGGTGTCGGTGAGGGCGATGTTGCCAAACTCGTCTGCCTCCGCCTTGCCGGAGTCGTCGTAGACCAGACGCTCCACGCGACGGCCCTTGAGCAGGTGCTCGGTTACGATCTCCTCAACATCCTCCACGCTTACGCGGCTGTAGAACGTGCCGTCCGGGTACACGATGACGACGGGGCCAAGCTCGCACAGGCCGAAGCAGCCGGTGCGTACCAGCTTGATCTCGTCCTGGAGGTTGTTCTTTTGGATCTCAACCTCAAAAGCGTCCTGGATTTGCTGGCTACCCGAGGAAGTACAACCGGTACCGCCACAGATTAGGACTTGTGAACGAATCACTATATACCTCCAAACTTATGCCGTAACGGCGCCAATGGTGTAGTCACCCACGACCTGACCACCCTTGAGGTGCTTCTCTATGACCTCTTGGGCCTTCTCGGGGGTCATCTTTACGTACGTGACCTTGTCCTTGCCTGCCTCAAAGATCTCTACGACCGGCTCGTACTGGCAGATGCCGATGCAGCCCGTCTGGGTAACGCTGACCTTGTCCTCAAGGCCCTCCTTGTTTACGCCCTCCACGAAGGCGTTGAGCACGGGACGGGCACCAGCCGCGATGCCGCAGGTTGCCATGCCAACAACCACGCGGGTGCCTTCCATCCCGTCGCGCAGGACGACTTTGTCTTTCATCCTGTTCTTGATCGCTTGTAGTTCTGCCAATGATTTCATACTCGTTCCTCTCCGTTGTAGGCGTCGTCTACGACTCCGCCTCGTACTGCTCGCGCAGGTACTCCCCTATCCACTCCATTACATCATAACTGTTCAACGGCACATCTTCTAGCACTTCTCGCAGTTCCCTAGTGTCCAACTTTACGTCGCAGCCGCTTTTTTTGTGACGGAACAGGAAATCCGTGTCTGGATGCCCCTGAATGAGGGTGAGCACCGATGCGCACACGTCGCCAAGCGGCGTGAAGTCTATGTGGTCCATGTTAAAGGTGGCCGTAACGTGCGTCCCGTGGTTGATGGGATCGGCTTCCTGCGTTGTGGACTCTATGGTGAGGTGGCCGTCCGTCTGCTCGCAGGCGAGCTTGAGCAAGGGGATGCCCATCCCAACCTTGCGGGTGGTTCGCGTGGTGTAGAAGGGATCTGTGACGCTTCGGACCACGTCCTCGCTCATGCCGCAGCCATCGTCCACGATCTCTATCGTAAGCACCTGGTCCTTCTGGGTAAGAAGGATCTGCGTAAGCGTCGCTCCCGCCTTTACCGAGTTCTCGGCCACGTCCAGTATGTTTAGCGACAATTCTTTCATCGCACGTTCCCTCTGTCTAGTGTGCCCTTAGGTCTTCGAACAAGCGCCTACGAATAAGCCCCTCGTCAAAGTCGTCCACGTCTAGCTCTATGCGGTCGTTGTCGAATCCGTCCCTTAGCTGATCCAGGTAGTGCGCGTCCGAGCTCACCAGAAGCCGCACGTTCTCCAGCCCGTACCTCTTTACGTACGCCTCCTTGTTCTCTTGGTCGTGCAGCTCCGCCAAGTGGAACCCCGCATAGTGCGGAAAATCGCCCAAGATCTCAATCGCCCCGTTTGCCGGACGGTCTATGTGCGCCGGATAGCACACGCCGTGATACTTCTGAACCAGCTGCGGTACCTCGTCAAGCGTTATGGTGGTTGCGTTTATGAGCAGGTCCTCATCCTCGCCAATGACGTTGTCTTCCCCGTCCATGATCTGCTGCTCGCCAAAGATGTCGGGGCGGTTCTTTACGCGAACCCGCCTTGCATCCACCTTGTCGTTAAACAGAAGCGCCTCTTGCAGCTCCTCAAACAAGCACACCACGTGGATGTCTTCCGCCGTCGTAAGCTCCATGCCGGCGATGGGAACAACGCCGTACTTCTTTGTCGCCTCAAAGAACGCGGGACAATTCCTGGAGGAGTTGTGGTCGGTGAGCGCCACCATGCGGATGCCGTTAAGAAAGGCCATGCCCGCGATGTTGTTTGGTGTCATGTCCGCATCCCCGCAGGGAGAAAGGCAGGAGTGCACGTGGAAGTCGTAGGAGTAGGCGCTCATGGTTCGCTGCCTTAGGATATGAGCCCGGCCAGCTTTACCGCCGTCTCAAAGATCGGCTCTTCGCTGGTCAAAACGTTGATTTCCTTTGCCTGTGCCGTCTGAATAAGGTCCTCAGACATGGTGACGCCTTCCGCAAGAATTACGCACGAGGTGTCCGCTAGGCTTGCCACCGCTATTACGTTGACGTTGCTCATTATGGTAATCCATGCGTTGTCCATCTGCGCGCGGCCCATGACCCAGCTCAGCAGGTCGCCAACGTAGGCGCCATCGATCTCGCGATCGCCGTCGGGCAGCGTCACGGCACCAAAGCCATGGGCAAGCAGGTCCTGTACCTTCACTTTGACCACCTTATTTCTGTAGAATCTTGCAATCTTCCAACTTGGCGTTGCCCCGTACGATGTCCTCGGCCAACGCCCTGCAGCTTGGGGCACCGCAGGCACCACAATCGATGCCCGGAAGGATGCCGCGCAGCCTTTGGATGTCGGCCATCATGCGCATGGACTCCGCCATGTTGTCTGACAGGCGCGTTATGGGTTTGTACACCGGAAGCTCGTTGAAAAGATAGAGCTCCGGAATGTATTCCTGCTCTTCTGGTGACAGGAAGTTCTTTGATACGGGAAGGTATCGCCTAAGCGACTGGAGCCTGGTCTTTGCGATGTAGGGGTTCTGCACCGTGAGCACGCCGCCAACGCAGCCAGCCGTGCAGGCATCCAGCTCTATGAACTTTACCGGGGGAATGTTGCCGTTCTCGATCTGCTCGAGCACGTTGATTACGTTCTCTATGCCGTCGGCCGCAAGGTACTCGTCGTTAAAGAGCGCCGTTGCCTCGCCGCCAGAGCTTGCCCAACCTATGCCCACCATGCCGGATTCCGTCATGGTGTCCACCTCGGCGTCGCGTGACATCTTGCTTATGAGGCTAAAGTACACGTCGCTCATGGAGATGACCACGTCAACCGCGCTCTGGTAGTCCGCAAAGCCGTTCTTCACATAGCTCGCCTTTGCGGGACAGGGCGAGATGAAGCAGACGCCTATCTCGTTGTCCTCGAGCTCGGGATGCTGCTCCTTGGCCCTTCTTCTTGCCAGCTTTGCCGCCACCTCCATGGGTGGGAGCATGTGCATTACGTTGTCGTTGAGCGAGGGGAAGCGCAGGGCGATGAGGCGCACTATCACCGGACAGGCGGAGCTTATTATGGGCAGCTTTATGCCTTCGGTCTTTAGGTACTGCCGCGTGTACGCACTCACGAGCTCGGCGGCCTTAGACACCTCAAACACGTCGTCGAAGCCTACCTTTAGCAGGCCGTCCAGCACGTAGTCCACGTCGTCCAGGTTGTCAAACTGGCCGTAGAGCGACGGCGCGGGCAAGGCTATCTTGTAGCGGAATCGCTCCATGTCCTCGAGCTTTCCCACCACTGCCTTCTTTGCCTTGTTGTCGCATATGCGTATGCACTCCCCGCAGTCGATGCAACGAGAGTCGTTGATCACCGCATGGCCGTCGTTTATGCGAATGGCCTCCGTAGGGCATCTTCTTAGGCAATTGGTACAGCCCGTGCATCTGCTTACGTCTAGCTGCACCGAATGCTCATATATACTGCTCGTCATCTTACCCCCGCCTGCAACAATGGGCCAACATCCATCAGCCCAGGTTTACACGCATGGTTATGGTGGTACCCTCCCCAACCACGGTGTCTATGTCTAGCGAGTCGGTATAGCGCTTCATGTTGGGCAGACCCATGCCCGCACCAAAACCAAGGGAGCGAATACTGTCGGTGGCGGTAGAGAAGCCCTCTTGCATGGCCTGCTCAACGTTCTTTATTCCGGGGCCGGTGTCCGCAAGGATTATCTCTATGTACTCCTCGGTCACCACCACGTCCGCGGTACCGCCGTTGGCATGTATCACCATGTTGATCTCGCCCTCGTACATGGCTATGGAGACCCGACGAATGATAGCGGGTGAGAGTCCTAGCTGGCGCAGGTTCTTCTTTACCTGGGTGGACGCCTGCCCGGCCGAGGTAAAGTTGTCGCCGTCTACGTCAAAGTGAAAGACAAGGGAATCAGACATGGACGGCCGTCCCTATGAGCCCGTGGGTGTAGAGCGTGCCACATGCGTCGTACATGCGCATGTCGCTTGCCATCATCACGATGCCATCGTCCTCGGCCATGGAGATCATGGCCTCGCTCGGCCTCTTGGAGCGGACGAACACGATGCAGACCATGTCCATCATCTCCGCCGTCCTGATTACCTGCGGATTCACAAGACCCGTGAGCAAGACCGCCTGGTCCTTTACGTAGGCGAGGACGTCGCTCATCATGTCGCTTCCGCACGCGGAGTAGACGTCATGCTCCAAGCCATCCTCGCAACACAGGACTTCGGCATTCAGCAGATCTCTGATCGTCGAGATTTTCATATTCTTTCCCCTATGCGCTGCACTCCGTTTGGACTTAACGACTAGTCGGCGTACTTGGCCAGGATGTCGTCCACGTCATCGGGAACAAGTCGGCCGTAGACCTCGTCATTAACGGTGAGTACGGGCGCCAAGCCACATGCGCCAATGCAGCGGCAGGCCTCGAGCGAGAACTTCTCGTCGGGAGTGCACTCGCCAACGTCGATGCCGAGCTTCTCCTTGAGCTTCTCGAGCACGTCGCCGGAGCCCTTTACGTAGCAGGCGGTGCCCAGGCACACGGAGATGTTGTACTTGCCCTTGGGAGAGAGCGCAAACTGGGCATAGAACGTGGCGACGCCGTATACCTTCTCTAGCGGCACGCCCATACCCTCGGCGATCATCTCTTGGACCTCTATGGGCAGGTAGCCATAGATGTCCTGGGCCTTTTGCATAACCACCATAACGTTGCTCTTGTCGTGGCAGTTTTCGGCAATGACGGCCTTGAGCTGCTCTTCTTGCTCGGGCGTTCCCTTAAAGGGAAGCTTGCTGATCTTTTTTTGCATGGAATCGAATCCCCCTTAATAAACTACCGCAATGAAACTGAGTCCATAAAGACGTTCCTAAATACCGTATTCGATCTCCTTCCTCGCGCACATGCGGCCTGTTCCTATGGCCGCTGCCTCATGCGCGCCGCTTGTTGCGACCTGACCCATCTGCGCAGCGACATATGTGAGGCAGCATGTTACCCCATGATTGAATATACCAGATGTGGACATGCGCAGACGTATTTGTTTTTACGTACGGTAAATCTGCCGAACGAAACGTATCAAATCTTGTAAACAGGCTTTATATCTTTGGAGTAACGAGGTAGAATAACCCATCGTATGTATGTCCATCGCACGTTTACCGTGCGCTTGTGAAAGGAAGTACCATGGAGTCCGAAGTTAACCTCTCGCAAGAGGCCGCCTCCGTTGAAGCCGTGGAGCCTCAGGAGGAGACGATCGCAATCGAGGAGACCACGACTCCCCACGTAGAGGAGAGTGAGTCCACGGAGGCTGCTGAGACCGAGCAGGAAGGCGAGCAGCCAGCTGCCGACGCGAGGCCAGTCGCAGACGTCGAGGTCGTTGCCACAGAGGATGTGGCGCCCGCGCGTTCGCGCATGGATTTGGCCCGCATCTCCAAGCAGGCGCTCATCGAGCGCGCCAAGGAGCTTGCGGACTCTACCGATTGGCGCAAGACCTCCGACATGCAGCGTACGCTCATGGAGGAGTGGCGCAAGATCGGCTATGCGGGGAAGGAAACCAACGACAAGCTTTGGGAGGAGTTCCGCGAGGCTCGTCAGGTGTTCTTCTCGAGGCGCGAGGAGCAGGTTGTTGGCATTAAGCGCGAGATCATAGACGAGGCAAAGCAGCTTACGGAAAACGTTACCAACTGGGCGGCTACTTCCGCCAAGCTCGACGAGCTCATGGGCCGTTGGAAGGCCGCGGGCAACTCCGGTAGCGATAGCGACAAGGCCCTGTGGGACGAGTTCAACGCCATTCGCCGCGACTTCCGCAGCCGCCGCAAGGCCGACCTTGACAAGCGTCGTGCCACAACGCAGGCAAACGCAAAGGCCAAGGGCGAGATTGTGGCAGAGGCACAGGCCATTGCCGAGGCGAAGGCATACACCAAGGAAAACAGCGACCGCATGCGTCAGCTCGACAAGGACTACAAGGCAATCGGATTTGCCGGCAAGCCTGCAAACGACACGCTCTGGTCCGAGTTTACCGCCGCAAAGAATGCCTACTGGAACGGCAACTCCGAGCATCTGGACGAGCGTCGTCGCCAGAGGGCAGAGCGTCTGCAAGAGGTCATGGATCGCAAGGAAGACCAGATAGAGCACCTCAAGACCCAAAACGAGACGCTTACCACACGCCTGGGTTCCACCCTCGATCCCGAGAAGATTGCCCTGATCAAGAGCTGGATCGCTCAGAACGAGGAGCGCGTGGACGACTTGGAGGACGACATCGGCGACATCAAGCGCAAGATCTAGTTAGCCAACTAAGACTATGGTCATAAGGGGGCACACCTCAACGGGGTGTGCCCCCTTTTTCTAGAAATGGTCGGACCAAGCGCTTGCTTATTCCCTACCACCCGTAAGCTCGGCCCTCACCTGCTCGCGCCATGCATCCTCCGCTTTGCGCATTGCCTCCGCATCGCCCGCTGCCTTTGCCGAGCGGTAGGCGTTCATAGCCTGCAGGAAGCCCAGCTCGTTTTCCATCTCCTTGTTATCTACGTCCATGATTCCTCCAACTATTTGGCTCGTTCGTATTTGGGTACACACTATCTCAGTATAAGTGCTACCATGGCGGAGCAATTCGCAACAAATTGGTAACAATTTACCAATAATACTGGAGGCGTTCGATGCATCAGTTTGGCTCGCGTAAGGTCGTCGTTATTGGAACGGGTCGTGTTGGCAGTCATGCGGCCTTATCGCTTATGTTTAATCAGCTTGTGGACGAAATCGTCCTTTTGGACGTAAATGCCGAGGCCGCATATGCCGAGATGGTGGACCTCAAAGACTGGACGTCTGCCCTGAACGTGCACGTGAAGGTTCGCACTGGTACCTACGAGGACTGTGCTGACGCGCGCTTTGTGATAATGACGGCTGGCCGCCATCGCAGACCGGGCGAATCGCGCCTTCAGATGCTCGACGGAACGTTCCAGATCCTTAGGGGCATCGTCGATCCGCTGAAGGCCTCTGGCTTCCACGGCATCTGCATATCTGTGTCAAACCCTGCTGACGTAGTCGCCGAGTATCTCTATCGCGAACTCGGTCTCCCCCGCTCCCATTGCTTTGGCACGGGAACGGCGCTCGACACCTTCCGCATGCGGCGCGCGGTGGGCAACCGCATTGCCTTAGAGAGGAGCCAGGTGCAGGCGGTGGTTATGGGCGAGCATGGCGACTCTTCGTTCATACCCACGTCTCACGTATTCCTTGCGGGCGTGCCCCTTACCGAGTACGTGCGCATGCGGCCCGAGCAGGCAGATCTTCTGGACTTCGACAGCATATCCGAGCAGGTGCGCAACGCCGGGGCAAACATCATAAAGGGCAAGGGTGCCACGGAGTTTGGCATTGGTGCCACCGTTGCAAAGATCGTCTCGTCCATCTTGCACAACGAGAAGCGCGTGATTCCGCTTTCCGCCCACCTGGAGGGCGAGTACGGCGAGCGCGACGTATCGGTTGGCGTTCCCTGCCTTGTGGGCGAGGATGGCATCGAGCACATCTACGAGCTCGAGCTCTCCGACGCGGAGCTGGGCGCGCTCCACAACTCCTGCGAGATCATCCGCGGCAGCTTCGCAACTCTTGGATAACGTCGTTTTGGCAAAAGGAGCTAAACCCCCTTTTGCCAATTAGGGAGTATCCCCTTTGCTCGGTCGTGAACAGCTGGGCGGCAGGAACTCGTTTGCCGGGATTGCGACCTGTGGCGCTGCGTTTGCTGGCTTTTGGCGCTGTGGCGCGGCATTTGCTGGCTTTTGGGGCTGTGGCACAACCACAGCGCCATTGGTCTCAAACCCAGCAAATCCAGCGCCACTGGTCCGCATCTCAGCAAACCGATTGCCACGGGTCTCAATCCGAGCAAACGCAGCGCCACTGGTCCCAAACCCATCAAACGCCGCACCAAACCCAGCGTCACTGGTAGCAATCCCAGCAAACGCGCCTACACCCTGCGCGATAGGAACCGACGCTTGCGTACGGTTTCGTCCTATTTGATTCAAAAGGGGTAGCCCCTTTCTGCTCATGCGAGCGGAAAGGGGCTACCCCTTTTGACTCTTACGAATGTGATTACACGATGCCCTGGGCCATCATGGCGTCGGCGACCTTGAGGAAGCCAGCGATGTTTGCGCCGGCAACGTAGTCGCCCTCGGTCGCATACTGCTTGGCGGCGTCGTCGCAGGCATGATAGATGCTCTTCATGATGTTCTGCAGACGGCCGTCGACCTCCTCGAAGGTCCAAGAGATGTGACCGGCGTTCTGGCTCATCTCAAGACCGGACACGGCGACGCCACCGGCGTTGGCAGCCTTGCCGGGGAAGAACGCAACGCCGTTCTCCTGCAGGTACTTGGTAGCCTCGAGCGTGGTGGGCATGTTTGCGCCCTCGCCCACGATCTTGCAGCCGTTGGCAACGAGCTTTTGGGCATCCTCAAGGTGCAGGGTGTTCTCGCGAGCGCACGGAAGGGCGATGTCGCACTTTACGCCCCACACGCCGCGGCCATCCTCGGCGTGCCACTCGGCATTGGGACGATAGTCGAGGTAGTTGGCTAGGCTGACGCCCTTGTCGTTGCCAGAACGCTTGGCGTTGTAGATGCCCTCCAGAGCCTCGACGGAGATGCCCTCAGCGTCATAGATCCAGCCCTTGGTGTCGGACACGCACACGACGGTGGCACCAAGCTGCTCTGCCTTCTGGACCGCATAGGTCGCGACGTTGCCGGAGCCGTGCACGACCACGGTCTTGCCCTCAAAGGAGTCGTCGTGGCAGGCGAGGTACTCGGCAACGAGGTACACCAGGCCGTAGCCAGTGGCCTCGGTACGAGCGAGGGAGCCGCCAAAGGTGAGGCCCTTGCCGGTGAGGGTGCCGGTGAACTCGTTGCGCAGACGCTTGTACTGACCAAACATGTAGGCAACCTCGCGACCACCCACGCCCAAGTCACCAGCGGGAACGTCGGTGTCGGGACCAATGTGGCGGGAGAGCTCGGTCATAAAGCTCTGGCAGAAGCGCATGATCTCCATGTTGGACTTGCCCTTGGGGTCAAAGTCGGAGCCACCCTTGCCGCCGCCCATGGGAAGCGTGGTGAGGGAGTTCTTGAAGGTCTGCTCAAAGCCCAGGAACTTGAGCATGCCCAAGGTAACGGTGGGGTTGAAGCGCAGGCCACCCTTGTAGGGGCCGATGGCGGAGTTGTACTCAACGCGATAGCCGCGGTTAACGTGGACCTTGTTGTTGTCGTCGGTCCAGGGAACACGGAACATGATCACGCGCTCGGGCTCGACGAGGCGCTCAAGAAGGCCGGCGGCCTCATACTCGGGATGGGCGTCAAGTGCGGGCTGGATGGTCTGAAGAACCTCGGTTGCTGCCTGAATGAACTCTGGCTGATCGGCATAGCGCTCCTTGAGCTCTGCCAACACGTTGTCGGAATAAGACATGCTTGCTCCTCTCAATCAGCTGCGATGGGCTTGTCCCAACTTCGATGAAACAGAATACGCGCAACATCTGCCATGAAAAGTGGGGCAACGAGCATGTAACTTTTTATTTCGCGCAATGAAACCTTCTGTACACAAGCAATGGGGCCAGCGATGGGGATGCTCCCCTTTGTTTGCACGCTATTTGCTACCAGCCACATCCTGGGGCAGCGATTACGCTCAGCGCGCTTGGCACCACGTCTATGACGTAGCGCTCCGCCAACAAGACCTCGCCGTCAACCTGACAGGGCGCCTGCTCGCCGTTGAGGAACTCCACCTCAACGTGACGCACCTGCTTGAGCGTGAGCACTTTGGAACGCTGGTGCCGTCCAAAGCGAATGAGCCCAAAGAGCGCAAGCGAATGCGCGAGGTTTGTCCTGTCATGAGAATAGCAAAGGTCCAGCATGCCATCGTTTGGGACTGCTCGTGGACAGATGCGAAAGCCACCGCCATAGGTCGGACCATTTTGCACGGCAAAGACGATCTCGGTGTCCTCAAACTCCTCCCCGTCAACCTGTGCGCGATACGGCCAGCCATTCATCGCCGTAGTGATGAGCTTAAGTCCCGAGGTAACAAAGAGCAGCGAGCCGCCAACACGCGTGGAGCGAGCGCGACGGTCCGTCGTGTCGAGGGCGATCGCCGCGTCCAGGCCAAATGACAAGGTCTGCATAAAGTACGTGTCGTTTACCTTTCCAAGGTCAATCGTGCGCTGCTCCCCTTGCAGCAGCTGCTCGATGGCGGCCTCCGGGTCGTTCTTCTTCATCCCCAACGTGCGCGCGAAGTCGTTTCCGGACCCCATGGGAATGACGCCCAGTCGCGGGCGTTGCGCTGGGTCTATGGTCATGAGCCCGTTAATGATCTCGTGAATCACGCCGTCGCCACCAAGGGCCAGAACCGTCTGGTAATCGCTAGCCATGGCAGCCATGCGGGTGGCATCCCCACCATATTCGGTGAGCCGCACCTCACAGGTGCTCGTGGTGGAGGTAAACGACGAGAAGAACCTCATGGCAAAGATGGCCGCACCCTCGCCTCGTCCGCTATGTGCGGTTGGGTTTGCGATTATGAGCGTTTTTCCCAAGCTATACGGCAACATGAACGACCCTCTTTGCCAGCGACGATCCTCCAATGGTTCCGACTTCATTCTAGGAGTTTGTGCGGTCGTCTCCCACGACTATGTGGTGAGCGGTCGTACGATGTTGCGTGATGTTGCGTTTGCTAGGTGCTAAGACTCCCTGCCGCGATAGCCCTTCTTCTTGCGATGCTGTTGCTTTATTGCATACATGCGCTCATCTGCCTGCATGAGGGCACGCGCGAACTCCGTCTCGGGGTCGTCTGTAATGGCAAAGCAGGTCGTGCCAACGCTCAGCGCCAGCTCGTACGGCATGGCCTCATTGTCTTTGCTTGCATTCGCACGCGCCAGGCCTGCTTCGACGGAGCCAACGAGAGCCTGCGACTCCCCCTCGTCGTCCACGAGGCAAAACGCCACGAACTCGTCGCC